>JABDMD010000168.1 GCA_013001685.1 Gammaproteobacteria bacterium
TCCATAGACTGACCAGATTGCTCCATACCTTGATGGATGTTCATTTCTTGGTACATTCCTACTGAAGGCATAATCATGTAAGACTTACCTAAATCCTCACGCATAATTACACGCCTTTGCATCCCACCCGCATTTGTTTCTGTCATTAGTTTACCAGGAGCATGATGAATTTTTTGAGAGAAACGGCCTTCTTTTGCTTCCATGACACGAGTTGCATCATAGGAAACATTTAGATCGTACCCCAAATCTTCCGCCCATTCTTCAGCTGACTTTGCAGAAGCATTAAAACTAAACAGAAAAGTTAATATGACCACTAAAACTTTTATACTTTTTCTCATCACTACCTCCATCAAACAATCATTTCATCTATTATAAATTATTATAAAGAAGAGCTAAAAATGGGTTTAAAAATATTTTCAAACTCTTTCATTTATTACCCACAAATACCAATCCACCTTGGTTTTATTTGATATTCTCATGAAATTAAAGAATATCCAAAGTTTAATTAATATTTATTGAACAACAGGTAAAATTCTACCAATTGGCACTAAACTAATGAGCTTCATTTAAATTGCATATTTCCCATAAAGAAACTGAGTTTTAATGTTGAAATAATGAAAGCCCTAAAAAAAGACAACTCGAAGAACGAGATGCAATAAAAGACTTGTTTTAGTTGACAAATGGATGTGCGAATATGAGCCGCAAAAAGGATATTAATGATAATTACACCAAATTAAAGATATCTTGCGAGCGTCTAAATACCTTAGAAAAATTATCTGAATCTTGAATTGTTAACTAGCGCACATTCAAGAAATAATAATCCGCTTACCGTGAATATTCCATTTTGATGGAAAGCTTAGTCTAAAGATTAACCAATAATAAAGATAAAAATCACAGTGGATAGGAGGATATGATTATGACAAGTCACGTAGCATTATCAGTCAGCATAGGTGTATTAGGCGGTATCGCAGCTGCAATATGTCTTGGTCCATTATCAGGAATGGTTTTAATATGGACCATATTCATAGCATGGGCGTGTTTTTTTGCAATTGGTGGTGATGGAAAAGCATTACAAAACACAATAGTTTGTTCAGTTCTCGGTGCAGTTATAGCCTGGATCGCGTTACTAATTATCCTTGGGATTCCTTTAGCAGATTTACTAACTTTGCCCATTTGGGCTGGAATCGTTGTTGGGGTAACTGTTTTGATTATGTGCCTATTAGCGCAGATTGAATTCTTTTCCTCAATTCCAGCAAGTGTTTTAGGCTATGCAAGTGTCGCAGCTTATGCACTGCAAACACCTGATGCACTCACAATGTCCGCGCTAACATCGGGCAGCTTTAATAACGCATTAATCGTTATTGTGGTTTCACTTGTTGTTGGCGCAATTATCGGCATTATTTCTGGCAAGGTCGGAGATGTTTTAACGTCAGGATAGTTAGAAGCTATAAAGATGCACTATAAGCATCAAAACTGACTGATGAATTTGAAGGGGCATTCACATTGCCCCTCTTTCTAAAGTTCTAGTAGCTAATGTCCGCTTTCGGCCAAAAGCGGTCATAATTACTTACGTTCCTTTATTAAAAACCTTCTATATGACTCCATGATTACCAGTAATACTCCCAATATGACTATCACGGATATATAGCTTTCTTTTGGATCTAAAAACCAAGCGACTATCAATATCACTTCTATACATAATAGTCCCAAATTAATTATCGCAAACAATAAAATGTACCTTTTTGAATTTTAATTCAGAAAAATTTTTTCAAAGATATATTAACTAATAATCTTTATGTCTTCTTTCGAACATAAGCGGTCATTTACTAACTCGCCTCAAGCTTTCGTGCACATAGTTTTTATCTTGATAGTTCGATATATATTCCGAGCGAATATCCTTAATAAATTTTCTTAATCTCATATACGCTTCTACAATCAAAACTTCATCTGTGTGTGATTTCACCCTTAACTTAATTCTTCTAAAACCTTGTGGCAGATTAACATATTCAAATTCATCTAATTGTTTGAGCTTTATCTCATTTACTTCATAAACTTCTCCAAATACAAAGTCCCCAATACCAGGCTCAGGAAACATAACAGGAGAATTCCATGGGCCTGTGATGACCAAAGGGTATTGACCAATTGTTACGTAGCTGCCTAGAAATCTCTCCTTTTTCAACATCTTATCATGATTGGCAAAACCAAATTTCAATGTGCCATATACAAATACTTGATAAATTTTATTGTTTTTCTGTTTAGTGCTTGGTAATCCCTATAGTCCGCTTACGGACAATAGCGGTCATTCAAATTTATATTGTTAATTCAGTAACTGGTCCACATTTTGTATGAGTGTCCATCCCAACATGACTATGCCCACTAAGAACACAAGAGTGATCATTCCAAATCCTTGCATAAGACGTCCTATTCTGCGAGCTCTAACATCATGACGAATACGTGTGTCTCTAATAACTTTAATATTTGGTGGAGGATATCTGCCAGAGCCTAGAACTGCATTTGCTATTCTAAAAATATATATAGAAGCCACTAACAGAAGGATTGCTCCAATTGCAATTAGTATCGAAAGTATAATTTTAATTCGCTTGACTGTTTCACTTGGCTCTGCAACCCATTTTTCGATAAATTCCATATTATAATTTAACCAGTAAATCGTTGGAGCAAACACAACTATCATTACTAATATGTATTTGATAGTTTTTTGACGAGCGTTAGGATCGGCGCGTTGTATTTCAGACATTACCAATAATCAAATTTTAAGTGACATTTAAATTATTAACTTATCCTAATGCCTGCTTTTGCCAATAGCGACCTTTACAATCCACTAATGTACAGGGATGTATTCCTACATCCAAGCATTACTGGGGGTAAGTTTGGGCGGGTATAAATATTAGATGAATATATATAGTTCATTTAAATCAATTAGATAGGCTACCCTTGCGGTAGTCGCTGCCGCCTCCAAACAGTAATCTATTAGCT
>JABDMD010000016.1 GCA_013001685.1 Gammaproteobacteria bacterium
GTGCAAATTGATGAATTTTTAGATATTTTTGATGGGATTTCAATCGGCTCAAATGATCTAACTCAATTGGTTCTTGGAGTAGACAGAGATTCTGAGACTGTTTCTTTTGATTTTGATGAGCGTGATCCTGGTGTTTTGAAAATGATTAAACTTGCTATCGAAGGAGCTAAGCGAAATATGTGCTATTCAGGAATATGTGGACAAGCGCCCTCAGATTATCCAGAAATTACCGATTTCTTAGTAAATTTAGGTATCGATTCAATTAGTTTAAATCCTGATAGTTTATTGGAAACTTTAGTTAGGGTTAATGAATTAGAATCTAAAAAGATCTTGCCAATTGTGTAAATAAAAATATTCGTAAATTAGCGTGAGTTCTTTACTAGCAAATAATAATGACGATTCGCTCATTGCCACACTGCAAGATGCATCTATCTATGATCTTGTAGAGCGGCAATTAGTGGATTGTCATTATTATTTGCTAGTAAAGAACTCACGCTAATTTACGAATATATTTCTTTACACAATTGGCAAGATTTTTTTTGATTCTAGCTCGTTAACCCGAACTAAAGTTTCCAATAAGCTATCAGGATTTAAACTAATAGAATCAATACCTAAATTTACCAAGAAATCTGTAATTTCTGGATAATCTGAGGGTGCTTGTCCACATATACCTGAATAGCGCATATTTCGCTTAGCTCCTTCGACAGCAAGTTTAATCATTTTCAAAACTCCAGGATCACGTTCATCAAAATCAAAAGCTACGGTGCCTGAATCTCTGTCTACACCAAGAACCAATTGAGTTAGATCATTCGAGCCAATAGAAATACCATCAAAAATCTCTAAGAAATCATCGATTAACACAACATTATTGGGAATCTCGCACATCACATAAATTTCAAGCCCATTCACCCCACGCCTAAGACCATATGTACTCATAACATCAAGAACCGCTTCACCCTCTTCTATTCTTCGGCAAAATGGAATCATTAAAATTACATTTTTAAATCCCATTTCATCGCGCACTCGGCGCATGGCTTTACATTCAAGCGCAAATCCCTCTGCATAATCTGGATGTGCGTAACGTGAGGCACCACGAAAACCCAACATAGGATTTTCCTCTGAAGGCTCGAAATATTTACCTCCAATCAAGTTTGCATATTCATTGGTTTTAAAATCTGACATGCGAACAATTACCGGTTTTGGAAAAAACGCTGCTGCAATGGTTGCCACACCCTCTGATAATTTATGAATAAAAAATTCTTGTGGGATTTTATAGTTAGCGATTAGATTTTCAATTTCTTCGCGCTCAGTTAAATCTTCTACTTTATCTATACGCACAAGCGCCATAGGATGCACCCCAATATGGTCATTAATAATAAATTCCATACGCGCAAGCCCAACCCCATCACAGGGCAAAGAGCTCAACTTAAATGCTAGATCTGGGTTGCCCAAATTAATCATTAATTTAGTATGAGGCTTTTGAATCTTACTTAAATCTGTTTTGGTGATTTCAAAATCGAGTTTTCCTGCATAAACCTTACCTTCCTCACCTTCAGCACAAGAAATCGTAAGCAGCTGGCCATCATCAATTTTTTGTGTTGCGTGCTTCGTGCCTACGATAGCTGGAATCCCAAGCTCCCGCGCTACAATTGCAGCATGACATGTTCGCCCACCACGGTTGGTTACAATTGCAGAAGCTTTTTTAAAAACTGAACCCCAATCAGGTGAAGTGCTATCTGCTATGAGAACTTCGCCTTCTTGAAACGCAGATAATTGATCTTCGTTTGCAACAAGCCTTGCCGTTCCAACCGCTATTTTCGTGCCTGCAGCACGGCCTTTAACAATAGCTTCTCCTGCTTCTTTTAAATGATATTGTTCTAGGATGTTTTGATCTTGTTGTGAAATTACGGTTTCAGGACGCGCTTGTAATAAATACAATTGGCCATCAATACCATCCTTAGCCCATTCCATGTCCATTGCTCTAAATTCACCGGCTTTAGCACTGTAGTACTTCTCAGTTTTAATTGCATACTCTGCAAGCTTTAAAACCTCTTCGTCAGAAATACAAAACTTCTTTTTATCCTCACTCGCAGTATCTTCTTGTTGAATACTTTCACCATTTTTTGCGTAAATCATTTTCAGTGATTTATCTCCTAAATATTTACGCAACACTGCACGATAGCCCTGTTCGAAGGTAGGCTTATGCACATAAAATTCATCTGGAGTTACATTGCCCTGGACAATATTTTCGCCTAAACCATACGCTGCAGTTATAAATACCGCATCCTTGAAGCCCGACTCAGTATCTATCGAAAACATCACGCCACTACTTGCAAGATCGGAGCGGATCATCTTCATCACACCAACCGATAATGCGACCTTGAAATGATCAAAGTTATTATTAATTCGATATGCTATTGCACGACTATTAAATAATGAAGCTAAGCATTTTTTGTATGCTCTTAGTAACTCTTTTTCGGTACGAATATTTAAAAATGTATCATGCTGCCCTGCAAAACTAGCAGTAGGCAAATCCTCTGCAGTAGCTGAACTCCTCACTGCAACACTGACACTTTTACCATGTAATTTTATATATTGTTGAAAGACTTCACTGATCTCTTTAGATAAAGCAATGGGTAAAGACGCATCTTCTATAAGCTCACGCGCTTTCTGTGCGCGCACTTCCAAGTCATGAACATCATCTTTATTAATAGGATTTAATAAATCTTTAAGTTCTTCAAGAATATCTGCTTCGCGAAGGGTGTCCCAATAACCGTCAACAGTAATCGCAAAACCATCAGGGACTTTAATATTCATCGGAGTTAACTCTCGAAACATTTCCCCTAGTGAAGCATTCTTGCCTCCTACTTGCGCAATATCCTCAATACCGAGATCATTAAACCATCGAACATAACGCGGTGTTTTCATATTATGAATTCAAACATTTAATGAGTGATTAGATAAGTATTGGAACATCTATAAAATTAAATTATAAACACTACCTACTATATATATATTGAGTTATATCAATCTCATATCTTCTAAATTGATAGAAAATGCGATTCTCAATATATGTTTTAAGAAATAATGTAGAGCAAATACACGCTCTTAGGCGGTCAAATGGCACAAGTAGCTAGTAAATTACAACACATAGAAGAGGTTGATGGCCAACAAATTAAGATTCGACCTGTAACGCTGGATGATGCGGAAATTGAACGCGACTTTATTGAGGATTTATCAACCCTAAGTAAGCACTATCGATTCCTTGGCGGAGTTGCACATCTCTCTCCCGAGGAGCTTGTGGATCTGTGTGACACGGATT
>JABDMD010000024.1 GCA_013001685.1 Gammaproteobacteria bacterium
AGTAATAGCCTCTTGTGTTTCATCTAAAACCGCTTGCTGTTTGGTAGATTCACTAACATTTGGATCTGATCCAATTCGAAATGCAATAAAGGTAATAAAACCTAGAAGCAGAAGTGATAAAAGTCCAACCATGGCGGGGAAAGATTTTTTATTGGTTGTTTTTCGTCTGGATGAAGGCGTCCACTGTGGAGGCATTATCTCTTCTTCAATTTCATGAAGACTTTGTAAAGTATCTTCATCAATAGGGCGTGTTTTTATCGGCTTTTTTTCGTCTTTTATGTCATGGAGATTTTGTAAAATTTTCTCGTCTATGGGTCGCTCATGAATAGCTTTTTTGCTGAGCTCTACTTTAGATGTAATGGTTGGAATTTTTGTTTCTTGTGTGGCAGAAGTTTTGCTCGTTTTAATAAATGGTTTATTTACTTTATTTTTATTTAGTATTTTTACCGATTTTTTAGTTATTCTCTTGGTTGATCTGCCAGTAGAATTTTTAGCAGATTGAAAATCGTTAATATATTTATACACTTCATGTGAAGGGGGATATGAGTTGGCTAAATGCAAATTTTTATCTTTAGAATATTGCTGTGCGAATCTTGCCGCGCGATTAACTGTATGTGAAGTAATTGAGGTGAGTTGATCTTTTTTAGCCAGTGCGGCACACCACTCTAGTACGACATCCAGTAATTGCTGATCAGATTGAATGAAATCTGCTAAGGCGCGTAATGATTCAGGTTTAAAATCAAGCCGCTTAATGTTTGAAGAAATCATGTAAGATTTATTTTTTGCATAAGAATGTATTTCTTGTTCACTAGGGCTATCCATTGGACAGTGTATTAAATCTTCATTATCAAGTTGCTCAATAGCTAAAAGTTGGTCTTTAAAGTTTAGTGGCCCAGATAAGATCAGTTGTAAACTATAACCATTTGCAGTGGAAAGCTTTGCATATTTAATCAACTCCCCTAAAAAACTAATCGGCAGGCTGTAAGCATCATCTAAAGTAACTACCAGCTTATCGCCTAGGTCTGTGGACTTTAAAATAAAGTCCTTCATATTATTTAGTTCTGTATTACTGTTATTTTTGGATTTATTTAAAGTCGGCAAATCTTTGCCCGATAAAGTGATGATACGGTGTGTAGTGGAAATATTTTTACTAATCGTGTGTATCAGAGCGGTTTTGCCTTTTTTAGTATCACCAGTAATTAAGATGACTCTTTTATTTTTCTGCAGCGCAGCAAGTACATTTTCATATGTACTTTTAAGGATCTTTTTGGGCGCAGGATGCGTAGAAGATAACTCTTCTAATTGCGTCTTATCATTTGGAATAACAGTACTCATGTATCTGTAAATTGGTAGATTTTTACCCTAGCTTATGTATATGGCTTAAATATTAGGGCTAATAATATAGTACTTATAGACCTTACCTAGAATTCTTCATGACACAATTTCACAATATTTAGATAATTTTGTGAAAATTCTGAGCGGGTGTTTAAAAATGGTATGAAATTAATACAAAATCCATACTAACTCTATGGATTTAATCGAGAATGATTATCTGATTTGGTGATGAAGAAAGACGACTAACATATACGCATTAGTTTAAGGATGAATATCTATGTCTGCAGAATTAGAAACAAAATAAATAATTTTTTTAAGTAGTCTGTATTAATTCAGTATTAGCTATTATTTGTCTATACAAATACAATTCAAAATTGTTAATTTTCTATCGAAAAATGTTTAGCTAGCTAGCAGCTTTAGAACTAGGGTCGATCTTAATATTTTTAAATCAATAAAACTTATGTCTAATAAACATGAAGTTAAATTGAACAAGGAGAAATCGTGAGTAATAAAACACAGCAAGGATTTTCAACCCGTGCGATTCATGCTGGTGCAGTACCAGATCCAACAACAGGTGCACGTGGCACTCCCATTCATCAATCGACGGCTTACGTTTTTAAAGATGCAGATCATGCTGCAGCACTATTTGGTTTAGAGGAATTTGGATTTATCTACTCGCGCCTAACCAATCCAACTGTTAGTGTCTTTCAAGATAGAATGGCAAGCCTTGAAGGTGGGGTAGCAGCTGTTTGTACTGCTTCCGGCCATTCTGCACAGCTGCTTGCGCTATTTGCCCTAATGAGCAGTGGTGATGAATTTGTTGCTTCTAATAAACTCTATGGTGGTTCTATCACCCAGTTTGGGCATAGCTTTAAAAAATTTGGCTGGAAAGTTAATTTTGTTGATCCCGTAGACCCTGAAAATTTCCGTAAAGCCATTAACGAAAAAACCAAAGCAGTATTTACTGAGAGTTTAGCTAATCCTGGTGGCGTAGTTTGCGATATTGAAGCGATTGCAAACATTGCTCATGATGCAGGTGTGCCACTCATTGTCGATAATACATTACCATCACCTGCATTATGTCAACCGATTGAGTATGGCGCTGATATTGTGGTGCACTCTACGACTAAGTTTATTTCTGGCCATGGCAATGCCATGGGCGGCGTTATAATAGATAGTGGTAACTTCGATTGGTCACAAAATGAAAAATTTCCAGGCCTGGTTAAAAACTGCGAGGCTTACCATGGGCTAAATTTCCATGAAACCTTTGGCAACATGGCCTATGCTGTTTTTTGTATTGCGGTAGGTTTGCGTGATCTAGGCCCCACAATGGCACCGATGAATGCATACTTATCAATTACAGGTGCTGAAACTTTGCCATTACGCATGCAAAAGCATTCCGAAAATGCTCTCGAAGTGGCAAAGTGGCTGCAAGGGAATTCAAAAGTTAGCTGGGTTTCTTATGCTGGTTTACCTGATAGTGAATTTAATGCATTAGCAAAAAAATATTGCCCCGGTGGTGCAGGCTCAGTATTCACCTTTGGCGTAAAAGGCGGCTACGATATGGGCTTAGGTATTGTAAGTAACTGCAAGTTACTCTCACATCTTGCAAATATTGGTGACACACGCTCGCTTATCATTCATCCTGCTTCTACAACACACCGACAACTTACAGAGGAGCAGCAAATTTCAGCGGGTGCTGGTCCTGATGTAGTGCGTTTGTCGATTGGTTTGGAAGATGCTGCAGACATCATTGCTGATATTGATCAGGCTATTTCTGCAAGCAGCTAAAATCTGCTTTAGACATTTTCATAAATATCCTTTCTTTCTGCACAAGCACTCATGCTTGTGCAGAGCTGCTTTCTTTAGCGCTTAATGTTTTCGCATAACGATAGCTTTTAAATATCTACTTCTATCAAAGATAAAGTATCAGCTTTTTCGGATTAATGGCGCATAGAGAATCATCCTAACTTGTATAGTTTCGTAAGTAATGATTATCCACTGGAGTTGGATTTTCATCGTTATCAGAGATTTATGGTTTTCAGCGAAGGACCTCAAAATCTGACTATTTAATCCGAAATTTAAACCCTTTCAGTACGTTATTGGGTTATTTAATATGAGTGAATATCCAATAATCCATTTCAGACTTATTCTTAATGCGCAGTGCTTCACACAGTTATCGGAAAGTTTGAACATAAGTTAAACGAAAAGAAAATATATTGATCAAATTGTGACAAATTAATAAATAAATATAGAGGTATAAACATGAATTCACGCCAACACAATAAAAATGCATTGATGGGCAAACTAATACTAATGGTATTTATTTTCCTTCCATTAAGTGCTTCTGCGATTTCAGTTGGCGATACCGTGCCTTCATTTAAAGCACGCTCAATTGATGGGAGCAATAATGTTTCAGTTGATGATTATCGTGGCAAAGTTGTGCTAATCGACTTTTGGGCCTCTTGGTGTCCTCCATGTCTTAAATCATTTCCTAAGTATGATGATTTACGCAGAGAAATTGGTACTACAGATTTTGAAATCGTAGCGATCAATGTTGATGAAAACACAGATGATGCAAAAAAGTTCTTATCTAAGCATCCTGTAAGTTTTCCAATTGCTAAAGATCCTAAAGGCGTATTACCTGGTGTGTTTGGTGTAAAAGCAATGCCTACTTCATTTTTAATCGATAAAAATGGTGTTGTTAAATATGTGCATGCTGCTTTCAAGGAAGGCGATATCGAAAAGCTTAAAGCAGAAATTGAAAAGCTAATTGCTGAATAAGTAACTTCATAAATTAATATACAGGCAACACTAATGAGAACTGTTTTTCATATATGCATTGTTTTTTTAATCTGCATTCTAAGTGCATCTTGTAGTTCTGTAAGCCCATGGGAGCGTGGTATTTTAGCCAAGCCTGAAATGGCATGGGAACCAGACCCACTTATGGGCCAATTACAGGAACACGTCTACTTTAGTAAAGAAGGATCTTCGGGTGGATATGGCGCTGGTGGTGGTGGCTGTGGGTGTAATTAATCCTGAACTCTTTTCAATACTGCAAAATAATTAGACGAAATATTAATGAGTAAAAAAAATAACGGTATCAGTCCTGCATTAGCGGCACTGACGACTGCAGCAATGGCATTGCCTGGTATTAGCCCAACCGTTCAGGCAGCAGTTGCCGCCAATGAGCCAAAATTATCTTTGCAATACACACGCTATGATGAGGATTCAATTCCAAGCGATGATGCGGATTCGAATACTGGGGATCGTGATCGTTATGAAATTGATGTCTTGCAAGTTCAGTTTCTTTACCCATTTAGTGACAAATGGCAAGTTACTGGTGGGTTTGTCTACGATGATATGAGCGGTTCTTCACCATGGTATGTTCGACCAACAGATACAGTAAATGCCACAGGGGATCCACTTGTAGTGATGAGTGGTGCGACGATTGACGACACTCGGTATGACTACAGCGTAGGTGCGCAGTACTTTGGTGAAAAATACACAATTTCCCCTAGCATCGGATATTCAACAGAGAAAGATTACACCGCTGTAAGTGGCAGTTTGGAAGTGGAATATGAATTCCCAAATAAAGCCACATCAATTAGTGGCGGTATAGCAGTTTCTTTTGATGAAATTGATCCAACACAAGAAGCCGGTGTTGTGCGTGTAAATAATGAAGATAAAGAAAATTACTCCTTATTTGGCACTATCAATCAAGTCATCAACAAGTACACAATAATTCAGTCAACCCTAGGCGTGTCTATTTACGATGGCTTTTTATCTGATCCTTATAAGCAAGCGTGGGTAGCTGGAGCTGTTCTGCCTGATAGTCGACCAGATGATCGTACCCAATATACTTGGGCGACACGTCTACGTAGATACTCAGAATTATTTGGCGCGGCTTTACATATTGACTACCGTTTTTATTATGATGATTGGGATGTTCGTTCACATACTTTAGATCTTGGTCTACATAAAGTAACCGACAGTGGTTGGGCTTTTGATACATCTATTCGTTACTATACACAAACTCAGGCTGATTTTTATGAACCGTTTTATGCTCAGGTGCGAGCAGATGGCGAATATTCAAGTGATTATCGTTTGTCACCTTATGGATCTATTTCTTTCCGTTTAGGTTTGTCTGAAACTATAGGTGATTGGACAGTTAGGCTCGGAGCTGAACGTTATATCAGTGATAAATCTTATTCTGTGCAAAGTGTGGATGTTGAAAATCCAGCTTTACTTGATTTTACGCAATTCACCTTTGGTATGGACTATAGTTTTTAACTACCCAGTTATTGCTTATAATTTAGTAAACTTCACTATCTTTCGTTGCTGGGATTTCCCGTTTGGAACTCTTTACTTTTCCTTTCAAAGCAATGGGTTCGCCATGCGAGCTGCGTCTTTATGCGAATGATAAAAAAACTGCAAGCCAAATCGCTAATGACGCGATTGCAGAAGTTAATCGTCTAGAAATAAAATACTCTCGTTATCGCAATGATAGTGTCACCACCAAAATAAATAATAGTGCAGGAAATAAAAATGGTATCAAAATTGATACTGAGACTGCGTTATTACTTAATTACGCACAAGTAGGTTATGAGCAAAGTGCAGGCTTGTTTGATATTACTTCAGGTATTCTACGCAAGGCCTGGGACTTTCGATCTAATAAAATACCAGAGCAACAGGAAATTGAAGCGTTATTACCTTTAATTGGTTGGAATAAACTAATTTGGAATCCGTCTATACTGTGTTTGCCATTGCAAGGAATGGAGTTAGATTTTGGTGGCTACGTAAAGGAATATGCTGCCGATGTAGCAGCAAACTTTTGTATCCTTGCTGGCATTCAGGGTGGCCTAGTAAATCTAGGTGGTGATATTTGCATTATTGGCCCTCATCCTGACGGCAGTCCATGGAAGGTAGGTATACGACATCCTCGTAATCCAAGTATGCCGATGTCATTTGTGATGTTATCTAAAGGTGGTTTGGCAAGCAGTGGCGATTATGAACGTTTCATGATGGTTGATGGAATTCGCTACGCACACATTTTAAATCCTCATACGGGTATGCCGGTGAATACTTTAGCCAGCACGAGTGTATGTGCTGAGCAATGTGTAGTAGCAGGCACTTCCTCAACCATTGCAATGCTAAAAGGTGAACAGCAAGGAGCAGCCTGGCTAGAAGAACTGGGTTTACCTTATTTATGCATGAACCAGAACGAAGAAGTCTTTGGTACCCTCAAACATGTAAGCAGCTCAGAAGAATAACGATCCTAGTGCTGGAGGACAGTGAATAATTGGATCGGTTGAAAAATGTGAAGGGCATCACGCTTTTAAAGCAAAATCCAAAGAAAACATAACAATACAACCATTTATTCATGCTTTGCTACCACTTATCAAAAAAAAGAGTTATTATTTCCTTGCCACATTGTTCCAACTCCAGTGGCAAACTTGAAAGCCTTGTGGATGGATCCATGGGGCTTTCTTATATCTAACCCAAATTAGTTTTTTAGATTTTGTTATTTAGTTAAAAAAGCTTCGATCTGTTCCGCGTTAGCTTCAGCATCTTTTTCACCTAATTCTAATAAACGGTTTAGATAATCTGGTTGAAACATTAATAAAGAAAGTGAGTCAGGGCTTTTAGTATCACGTGTTCCAAACCCACGAGTGAAATATCGAAACGGCTGAGGAAGTTTAATTTCATACTGACTTGCAAGCTTACCCAAATCTTCACTGGGCCGCAGAATTAAAAGGTTCACTTTTTTTAATTCTTCTTTAGTTTCTTCATTAACTTCATCATAGAGCATATTAATGCGACTCATGTTCGCTGCGTCATAGTCAAGCAAATCTAAAAATATAGAGTCGAGTAAAATACCAATAATTTGTGCAACTGGCGCATACTCACCGATTACAGTCTCATCAGGAGTAATTTCCCCACCACGATAACGTGTCGATATCGCGAGAATATTTTTTGCGCCTAAATGCATTGTAGGTGAAAGAGGTGCGATTGAACGTATTCCCCCATCACCATGCCAGCCATCATCAAGTTTCACTGCAGGAAATATTAACGGCAATGCTGTAGAGGCCATAACATGTTCAATTGTGATTTCAGTATTTTCACTGTGTCGTCTAGGACGTTGCCAATGTTCTTCAGCTTTTCCTTGTACCCAAGTGATGGCTTTTCCAGTTCCATAATTTGTGCTGGATATACCTAATACTTGTAAATGGCCTTTCTCAATGTTTTCTTTAATGCCAAGAATTCTGTCGTTGGCTTTTGATGCTAGTTTTTTTTCTAAAAAATGTCGCAGTGGGTCACTGTCTAATAAGCTGCGTTTAGTAGGGCCCATGTGACTACCACCGAGAATAAAACTTAATCCCCATCGAAAAAAGTTTGAGAAAAAGAAGCCACTATCTGTTCGAAATACTTTATCGGTTGTCAGCTCTAGCCATAGTTCTTCAAGCTGATCCACCGCTTCACAAAATGAGCCTTGATAGGCAGCAAGGTGTGCTGCGTTTACTGCACCAGCGGACACACCGGTAATAATCGGAGGGTGAAAATCACTATGCTGTCTACAAATATAACGTAAAACGCCTACTTGATAGGCGGCTCTAGCTCCACCTCCAGTCATGGCTAATCCAAGGTCTGAATTAATTGAGTTGGACATATTGTTATACTGTTAAAGTAAGCTTATAACATTATTTATAGTTGGTTTATGTGGGGTAGAGTTAGAATAAGTTACACTAAATGAAACGTTTTTATGAAAATGCTTTCAATAATAATAATCTGGTCGGTATCTTATCGTTCTGCTTTGATATTGCCTAGTTATCAAACCAACCAACGCAACAAACTAATAAACTAATGGCAAATGAACGATATCGATCCACAAGAAACTAGAGAATGGCTGGATGCATTGCAAGCCATTTTAGTGCACGATGGTGAAGAACGTGCGCATTTTATTATTGAGCAGCTCATCAATGATGCTCGTTTGGCAGGAGTCAACCTGCCGTTTCGCAATACTACAGCCTACGTAAATACTATATCTATAGAAGATGAAGAACGATTACCAGGTGATCCAAAAATGGAGCACCGCGTACGTTCTTTAGAACGATGGAATGCACTTGCGATGGTGGTGCGTGCTAATAAAAAATTTCCTGAACTGGGCGGACATATTTCTACCTATGCTTCAGCTGCAACGCTAATGAGCATTGGCTTTAATCATTTTTTTCGACCTGCCACAAAAAAATTTGCTGGTGATTGTATTTATTTTCAAGGACACGCTGCACCTGGTGTCTATGCTCGTGCGTATTTGGAAGATCGAATCAACAAAGAGCAGTTACAAAATTTTCGCCGTGAAGTGGGAGGTAAAGGACTTTCGTCTTACCCGCATCCATGGCTAATGCCAGAATTTTGGCAGTTTCCAACTGTGTCTATGGGCCTTGCCCCTATTATGGGGATCTATCAAGCGCGTTTCATGGAGTACTTACATGACCGCAGCATCATCGATAAAAGTGACCGTAAGGTTTGGGTATTTACCGGTGATGGTGAAATGGACGAGCCAGAATCTCTTGGTGCCATTTCGTTAGCCGCTCGCGAAGAGTTAGATAATTTAATATTTGTGGTCAATTGTAATTTACAGCGCTTAGATGGTCCGGTACGTGGCAATGGAAAAATTATTCAAGAACTAGAGGGAGTATTTCGTGGTGCAGGTTGGAACGTTATCAAAGTTGTTTGGGGTGGAAATTGGGATCCATTATTAGCTAAAGATAAAGATGGGGTTTTACGCAAACGCATGGAGGAAGCTTTGGATGGAGATTTCCAAAACTATCGTGCTAAAGGTGGCGCCTATGTACGTGAACATTTCTTTGGCAAATATCCAGAACTTGAAAAAATAATTGAAAACATGACAGATGATGATATCTGGCGTTTAAATCGTGGTGGTCACGATCAACAAAAAGTCTACGCAGCTTACGCAGCAGCTATGAAGCACACTGGCCAACCCACAGTTATCTTAGCCAAAACGGTTAAAGGTTATGGTTTAGGGAAGAGTGGTGAAAGTATGAATATCGCTCATCAATTAAAGAAACCAACCAAAGATTCTCTTGTGGCTTTTCGTGATCGTTACCGTATACCAATAAGTGATGAGCAACTTGAAGAAGTGCCTTTTTATAAGCCACCGGCTGACAGTGTTGAAATGATATACATGAAGCAATTGCGCGAAAAGCTTCAAGGTGAAATTCCAAAACGCAATCAAACTAAAATTAATTTAGAGATTCCACCTCTGGAAATTTTTAAAGATTTAATTTCTGGTAGTGACGGTCGAGAAAATTCTACCACCATGGCGTTTGTAAGAATTTTACTCGCACTAACGCGTGATAAATCGATTGCAAAATATGTGGTTCCAATTGTTCCAGATGAGGCTCGTACATTTGGCATGGAAGGTTTATTTCGTAGCCTGGGGATCTATGCACATAAAGGGCAGCTTTATGACCCAGTAGATGCAGACCAGGTGATGTATTACCGTGAAGATCAAGCCGGACAAATTTTAGAAGAAGGCATTAACGAAGCGGGGGCCATGTCTTCTTGGATTGCCGCTGCGACATCTTATAGCTCACATGATGTCCCTATGATTCCATTTTATATCTTTTACTCTATGTTTGGGTTTCAACGTATAGGAGATCTAGCCTGGGCAGCTGGAGATAGTCGAGCACGTGGTTTTTTAATTGGCGGCACTGCCGGAAGAACTACATTGGCTGGCGAGGGCTTACAACATCAGGATGGTCATAGTCATTTGTTAGCTTCCACTATTCCAAACTGTCGTGCTTATGACCCAACTTTCGCTTATGAACTCGCGGTTATTGTTCATCACGGTTTACAAGTCATGTTTTTGCAAAAACAAGACTACTACTATTACATAGCAGTAATGAATGAAAATTATGAGCAGCCAGAAATGCCAGAGGGTTGTGAAGATGGAATCATCAAAGGCATGTATAGATTACAAACATCGCAAGCAAAACCACACCATGTGCAACTGCTAGGTAGCGGTGCAATTTTACGTGAAGTAATTGCAGCAGCAAAATTGTTAGAGAGGGATTATAGCATCACTGCTGATGTTTGGAGTGTCACTAGTTTTAACCGTTTACGGCGAGACGGCATGGAGGTGCAGCGTTGGAATATGCTACATCCAAATGAAAAACAAAAAATTTCTTATGTTGAAAAATGTTTGAATGATAAAAAAGGTCCGGTTATTGCAGCTTCGGATTATATGAAAATCTATGCGGATCAAATACGTCCTTATGTAAAAGCTAAGTATGTTGTACTAGGGACAGATGGTTTTGGGCGTAGTGATACACGCAAGCAATTACGGCATCATTTTGAAGTTAATTCGCATTACATTGCTATAGCTGCAATATATAGTTTGGTTGAAAAAGGTGAGCTTGATAAATCAGTCTTAAATTCAGCGATACAAAAATATGGAATTGATCCTGATAAAGCTGACCCAGTCGTTTCTTGAGAGCTAATTAGAGTGCGTTGTGGATGATATAAAAAATATAACGATTACTGACATAGCAGAATTTGATTCTGTAGATGTTGTAGAAGTATTAGTTAAGGCTGGAGATGAGGTGGCCATAGACCAGCCCTTAGTAACAGTAGAAAGTGAAAAAGCCATGATGGACTATCCTTCGCCATTAGCAGGTGTGGTAGAAAAAGTGATTGTACAAGATGGTGGTAAAGTTAAAGAAGGTGATACTTTAATTACACTTAAGTTAACTAAAGATTCAAAAAGCGTTGTAACGCAAGATAAGCAAGTTATTGAATCACTAGATGACTCTAAATCAGAACCAAGCCAATCTAAAATCAGTCAAGTATCAAAAACAGCTACTCTAAAAAATGAACATACTGCACGCGGTTCGATAGCATATACCAGCCCAGGTACGCATAAATATGCGCGTGAGCTAGGTGTAGATATTGAAGATGTTCAAGGTACTGGGCGAAATGACAGAATTGTTCAAGATGATATTAAGCAACACGTGCGTGAAAGTTTAAGTAGTGGCTCAGTGGACAATAAAAAGCCTAATAAAGCTTTGGACTTCTCCACTTATGGAGACACAACAGTAAAAGAGCTATCAAAAATTCAGAAGTTGACTGCAGATAATATGTTGAATGCATGGCAAAGCATCCCTCATGTTACACATTTTGATCAAGCTGATGTTACTCAACTTGAGCTTCATCGCAAACAATTAGCGAATGACCTAAAAGAAAAAAAAATAAAACTAACACCACTGGTTTTTGTAATTAAAGCTCTGGTTGCAGCACTGAAGAAATTTCCACAATTTAATTCCTCTCTTGATACTGTAACCGAGCAACTTATCGTTAAAGATTTTTTTCATATTGGCATTGCGGTAGATACGCCGCATGGTTTATTTGTTCCTGTGTTACGCGATGTGGATAAGAAATCACTTGAACAAGTGGCACAAGAGTTGGTTGAAGTCAGTGAATTAGCAAAACAAAGAAAATTAACGCCAAAACAAATGGGTGGTGCGAGTATGACAATTTCTAGCCTAGGCATTCTGGGCGGACAAGCCTTTACGCCCATTATTAATCCACCAGAAGTAGCGATACTGGGATTAACCAAGATGGTCGTGAAAGAAAAAATATCAGCATCAAAAGCAGAACAACAAAAGTTACTACCACTCTCACTATCTTACGATCATCGTGTTATCAATGGAGCCGATGCAGCACGTTTTTGTGCATACTTAAAAGAAGTATTAGAAGATGTTTGGAAACTTATTTTATAAAGTACATACTGAGCTTTCGTATTATGAAAATTGGCATCCCTAAAGAGATTAAAGCTGATGAATATCGTGTCGCACTACTGCCTGTAGGCGCACATCTTCTCATAGAAGATGGTCATGAAGTAATCATCGAAACACAAGCAGGCGCGGGTAGCGGCTATATAGATAAAGAATATCTAGCCGCCGGGGCAAAAATTGCAGAATCACCCAAAACTATATTTAATGAAGCAGAGCTTATTGTAAAAGTTAAAGAACCTCAGATTCCGGAGCTCGAAAAATTCTCTGCTTCGCAAATAGTATTTGGCTATTTCCACTTCGCTAGTTCCGAGCAGTTAACCAAGACATGTTTAGAAAAAAATATTACAGCTTTAGCATATGAAACACTGACAGACACACAGGGTCAGTTACCGCTGTTAAAACCCATGAGCGAAGTCGCTGGCAAGATGTCGATACAAGAGGGTGCCAAATGTCTTGAAAAACCCATGCAAGGGCGAGGAATATTGCTTGGCGGTGTGGCTGGTGTGGCACCTGCTAATGTGTTGATTCTTGGAGCTGGTGTTGTGGGTTCTAACGCTGCGCGTGTCGCCGCAGGTTTGGGGGCAAATGTGATTATCATGGATATCGATATCGAAAGACTCCGGCACATTGATGAAGTCATGCCAGATAATGTAACCACTATCTATTCTGACCCACATGCTATAGAGCAGTGTGCATTAAATGCAGATTTAATTATCGGTGCGTTACTTATTCCAGGCTCACGTGCACCAAGACTGATTAACCGAGAGTTACTTAAAAAAATGAAACGTGGCGCAGTGCTAGTAGATGTAGCTATTGATCAAGGCGGATGTTTTGAGACCAGCAAACCAACAACACATCATGACCCTGTTTATGTAATTGATAACATTGTTCATTATTGTGTGACAAACATCCCTGGAGCTGTCGCACGCACCAGTAGCCAAGCATTATGCAACGCAACATTACCGTATATTCGTAAACTTAGTAATCTAGGTCTAGAAGCTTTTTTGAATGAAAGCAAGGGCATGCGTAATGCGCTTAATATTCATCTCGGAAAAATAAAACATTTGGGCGTTGCAAACGCTTTTCCAGGCTTACCAAATAGCTTTTGATATTAATGGCAGTTAAAAGACACCAGGATCCGGATGATAATCCAGCTGAGCGACAATCAAGCAGCACTGCATTTCAGGAAATTCTTAAAAGACGCTTTAGTAAGCGAACTTTTTTAAAAAATGCTGGCCTCGTAGCGGTTGCTTTACCATTAACAGGTATAACGAATGCATCTAGCAGTATAAATAAGAGCTCATCACTTTCATTCAATGAAATAGCACATGGCCTAGATAAGCATCTACACCTAGCAAAAGACTATTCTGCACAAGTTGTATTGAGTTGGGGTGATACGTTGTTTTCAAATGCAGAAAAGTTTGACCCTAATAAGCAAAATTCTTTATCGCAGTTAAAACAATTTGGTTTCAACAATGATTTTGTTGCATATATACCAATACCTCACTCGAAAAAAAAATCAACACATGGCGTACTGATTGTGAATCATGAATATGTAAACAGCACAATGATGCATCCAGGTTCACCACATGCATTTGAATTGAGTCTTGAGCAGATTGATACTGAAATGGCTGCGCATGGATTGAGTATCGTTGAAATACAAAAACAAGAAAATAAATGGAATATTAATCGTGACTCAAAATATAACCGGCGTATCACACCTCTAACAGAAATGAAATTTTCTGGCCCAGCACGCGGACACAAAAGAGTGAAGACAGAGTTTTCACCTAGGGGTGAAAAATGTATGGGTACATTTGGTAATTGTGCCGGAGGAGTAACCCCTTGGGGCACAATATTAACTGCTGAAGAAAATATACAAGCATATTTTTCAGGTAATGTGCGTAAAACTAGTGAATATGAAAGCTACAAAAGATTTGGTTTGTTAGGCAGTAAAACTGCTTTTTCTGTTTGGGGTAAATATTACGATCACTGGAATATCAATAAGAATCCTCAAGCCGCTATGCAAGCTGGTTGGGTTGTGGAAATTGACCCATATGACTCAAGTTTTACACCAATTAAAAGAACCGCATTAGGCCGATGTAAGCACGAAGGTTGTGGAGTGCATGTTAACAAGGATGGAAAAGTGGTTGTATATATGGGCGATGATCAAGTGTTTGAATATGTATACCGATTTGTAAGTAAAAATAAATATCAACCCATTGATCGTGAGAATAATATGTCTCTACTAGATGAAGGCGAACTCTCAGTAGCAGAATTTACTGATCAAGGCAGTATTATTTGGCATCCTCTACAATGGGGTAAGAAACCACACACAAAAGATAATGGTTTTGAAAGTCAGGCGGATGTTGTGTTGGATATGCGCAAAGCTGCAGATTTAGTCGGTGCCACGCCGATGGATAGACCAGAAGAAATTAAAGTAAATCCTATTTCGGGAAATGTGTTTGCCGTGTTTACTAATAACAGTAGACGTAATCCTTTGAATACCGATGCAGCAAATCCACGCGTACTAAATCGTCATGGCCACATTCTCGAATTACTTCCACCAGAACAAGACCATAGTGCTCGTGAATATAAGTGGGAAATATTTATATTAGCGGGCGATCCTGATAGTAAAATTGATAATGCGTATTATCACAGTGACATATCTGAAAGTGGTTGGTTTTCCAGTCCTGATAATTGCTCGTTTGATAAAAATGGAAAAATCTGGATTGCCACCGATGGTTTTAATCTTTCAGGGAAAGCTGATGGAGTTTGGGTAAGTGCAACAAGTGGTAAAGATAAAGCGCTTAGCAGATTGTTTTTAAGAGCTCCGATCGGTGCTGAAATCTGCAGTCCATGTTTCACGCCTGATTATAAAACAATGTTTTGTTCTGTGCAGCATCCGGGTGATGGTTCTAGTTTTGATCAACCCTCTACGCGTTGGCCAGATTTTGATGAAAACATGCCACCTCGTCCTAGCGTGATAGCAATCACGCAGGACAATGACAAAATAATAGGAACTTAGTTATTTCTTATCTTTAGGGTGAACAAATGTATCCGTCCATGGTGAAAGTTGAATAAATTCACTGAACTCGGCTCGATTAATTAAACCGTTTGAGTCTTCATCGAATCGTTCAAAAATCCCATCTTCGGCTAAATTATAAACATTTTTGGCTTCATCACGATCTAAACGTTCATTACGATTTAAGTCAGCACCCCAAAATAATCCGTCTTCATAACTACGCCCACCACCAGCAATACCCGCGAATGTGGTTAAAGGCAACAGCATAATTAATGCTGCAAATAAGGATTTCATATTAGTACTCCAAAGTTATTCTAGTAATTAGTAGACCCTATTTTCTAGAGAAGATTACATACACCTCTATTATTAGTAATAGGTGTTCATTACAGTTGAAATTGTTTCATGTAGCATGAAAAATTTATGTAAACATGAAAATTAATCTATGTGGCTGATAATTAGTATTTATTTGAATGCACGTACATTTTTTTGCCTCTTGCAAAATCGTACGTGATTTTCATAACAACTTTCAATTTATATAAGCCACTCGTCCATAAGTTATGACTTAATAATTTTTATGCACTAATTTTATAAGTATTAATTCGTAAAAATAAGAGGAAATACTACTGCACAAAGTATGGGCCATGTGGGGATTGAAAAAATTAGCTAAAGGTAATCACAAACCTTTGTCGAGCAAAGCACATTTAGCAAATCGCCGTGGTGAGCGAGAAGACCGGCGTGTTTTTGGTCCAGCAACCAAGTTTCCGATTCTAGATAGGCTTGGAAAGTTAATCAAGATGGATCGGCGCAGTATACCGGATCGCAGAATCGCGAATATTAAAGTCACAGAAGACCATTTAAGCTTTGATTCAAAAAGGTTTAAAAGAAAATAACTATAAGTTGAAATCGCTTCACTATGTTTGTTTGCTAGTATAGTTCTATAAATTGTGTGACTTCGTCATTATATATATTTACGCATAGTAGCCATGCGCATGTTTGGTGGGCCCGGTAGGACTCGAACCTACGACCAATGGATTATGAGATCGCCACGTCAGGACTGTAACCCTGCTAGGACCCTGGGTGTACGCCACCTAATCAATTTCACTCTTACCAGTTTCGTTATCAGACGAGGCTTGGTTCGTATTGGAATCCAAATATTCTGCTTCACATGTATATTAAGAGTACATAAACAC
>JABDMD010000012.1 GCA_013001685.1 Gammaproteobacteria bacterium
GCTTTGATTACGCGGGGTTATCCACATCTACAAATTCATGCTCTATCCCGAATTGTTTAGCTAAATGTTCCGCTAATGCCTGCACGCCATAACGCTCAGTTGCGTGATGTCCAGCAGCAAAATAGTGTATTCCAGCTTCTCGCGCCAGATGTGTAGTTGCTTCTGATATTTCACCGCTTATATAAGCGTCTAAATTTTGTTTCGCGGCGACATCAATAAATCCTTGTCCTGCACCTGTGCACCAACCTATTGTGGTTATATCGGATGCCCCAGCATGGATATGAATGCTTTTACGCTTCAGCGCTGAATCCATCGCACTCTTAAATGCCTCAGCATTCATCGGCGAATTTAGATGCCCATAACTTCCACATATAGTGTTGTCGTTACTACGCATCTCTCCATCTATTTGAATGCCCAATAATTGACCCAATTGTGCATTATTACCTACTTGCGGATGCGCATCTAACGGCAAATGATAGGCTAATAAGCTGATGTTATTTTCAATCAACGCAGCAATACGCTTACGTTTAATACCAACTATACGTGCATCCTCATTTCTCCAGAAATAACCATGATGCACTAAAATAGCATCTACATTTTTTTCGCAAGCAAGATCAATTAAAGCCTGGCTTGCAGTTACGCCAGTGACTACACTATGAACAGCGCTTTTACCTTCAACTTGCAAACCGTTTGGACAGTAATCTTTAAATCGATCAATCTGTAAAAAAGTATTTATGTATTCTGTAAGTTCTTCTAACGACGCCATAGTGAACTCGAAGGTAATGTAGTTATGGCTAGGTTAACGCACTGATGAAGATTCGCAAACTATTGCTATTCATATTACAAGCCGTTGCGGTTGGTGTACTCGCAGCTGTTCTTTTGCTAATTTTCTTACCTGACTACATCATTGATAAGCGCCCAGTTGTTGAATTTTTACAAGATGACTCTGAGCGCCCCATTAACGTTGGTTCCGGACCTGTGTCCTATGCTGAAGCAGTACGACGCGCTAGCCCTGCGGTAGTAAATATTTATACGACCAAGCAAGTGGTTGCTAACCCTAGCCCACTTTTTGATAACCCAACTTTTCGTCGTTTTTTTGGTGACTTAAACCGCTCGCGAGAACGCACACAAACAAGCCTGGGATCAGGCGTGATTATGAGCGCACAAGGTTATGTGCTAACCAATTATCACGTTATAGAAAACGCAGATGAAATAGAAGTATTTCTTGCAGACGGAAATACAGTTTCTGCTAACGTGTTAGGTGCAGACCCTGAAACTGATTTAGCAGTTCTAACCATTGCCGTAGAAAATTTACCCGGCATGGTTATTAGCGATTCAACACAATTAGAAGTGGGCGATGTAGTACTTGCAATAGGTAATCCATTTGGATTTGGACAAACCGTTACTCAAGGAATTATCAGTGCCACAGGCAGAGATCGATTAGGCATTAATACTTTTGAAAATTTCATCCAAACCGATGCCGCAATCAATCCTGGTAATTCGGGTGGCGCACTAATTAATGCTTATGGCGAACTGGTCGGCATCAATACTGCAATTTTTTCAAAGACCGGTGGCTCACAAGGTATCGGTTTTGCCATTCCAATTGGCTTAGCAAGCGATGTAATGTCGCAGATTATTGAACATGGTCGTGTGATACGTGGCTGGTTAGGGTTAGAGCTACAAAATCTTTCGCCCCAACTTGCAGAATCTTTTGGACTCGCTGATCGTATAGGCGTGTTGGTAGCAGGAGTGGTTCGTCAAAGCCCCGCTTATAACGCAGGCATTCGGCCTGGAGATATTATATTAAGCTTTGAAAACAAAGATATTCGCGACGCAAAAACCATTCAAAATGAAATTGCCAGCAGCAAACCAAACACAGAAATATCTGTAAGCGGCTTACGACGTGGTAAAAAATTTGAGCTCCAAGCAAAGATTGCACAACGACCAGTATACCGATAGTGCAAGGAAGTACTGATTTATTTTTTAGGATAAAGAAGAGTCCAATGCTCTAATAAAAGCTTGATTCTCTTCTTCTGTTCCAACTGTGACACGCAAGCAATTTTCTAATAAGCCATCATTTGAAACGTTTTTAATAATTATTTTATTATTTAGCAAACTTTCATAAATACTGTTTGCTGTTGCTTTCAAAACTTTAAATAAAATAAAATTAGCCTGGCTTGGAAATACGTTTATATTTTGCATAGCTTGTAATGCATTCGATAAAACTTCTCGTTGCTGACAAATCAGTTTTGCTTGTTCATCAAACACAGAAATATTTTGTAAAGCAAAATTCGCACTAGCTTGGGTCAATGCATTGATGTTATATGGTAAACGCATTTTGTCTAGCTCAGCCATCCATTGAACATCTCCTAGTATCCAACCTAATCGTAAACCTGCTAATCCCATTTTTGAAACGGTACGCATCATGATTGCTTGAGGATAGCGCTCTACCAAATGCATCATTGAATATACGGCAAATGGTGCATAGGCTTCATCGATTACTACCAAGCCTGTCGTTTGCTTAATAATTTCTTCCACCTGATCTTGTGGCCAAAGAGTGCCGGTAGGATTGTTTGGGCAAGCTAAAAATATGACTGCTGGTTGATATTTGGCAATCTGTTCTACCAACAAATCCATTTGTAACTTAAAGCTATCTTGTTGCAATGGCACTTCAACTACATTCACTCCTACATACTCTGCAATCAACTTATACATAGAAAAGCTTGGTGTTACCGTAAGAATAGTTGCATTAGGCTTTGCTACCGCCATGATTAATAACTGGATTAGTTCATCTGAACCATTACCAAAAATCAACTCTAGTTTTGGCGATAGAGAGAATGCTTTTTGAAATGTTTTTTTAAGCTCGGATGCTTGTGGATTTGGGTAACGATTTAACTCAACTTGCTTTAGTTCTGCTAACCACTGATCCTTCAATGCAGCTGGAAACGGATAGGGATTCTCCATCGCATCTAATTTAATCAGGCCCGTAGAATCAGCCACATGATATGCCTGCATATTTGCTAGCTCAGCACGCAATAATTTTTCTGGAGTAATGCCCATGACAATTAAACCTGATTATTTCTTTCTGTATTCTGCAGATTTCGCATGCGCTGTAAGACCTTCACTATGCGCTAGTGTTGAAGCAACAGTACTTAATTTATTTGCACCAGCTTTAGAACAATTCACAACGCTTGTACGTTTTTGAAAATCATACACTCCTAGTGGTGAAGAAAATCGTGCTGTACCCGAAGTAGGTAAAACATGATTAGAGCCCGCACAATAATCTCCAAATACTTCAGGAGTATAGTGCCCCAAGAACACTGCACCTGCGTTACGAATTTTTTTCAATAATTGTTCTGGTTCTGTAACACATAGTTCTAAATGTTCAGGTGCAATCTGATTAGCAAGCTCTGCTGCCTCAGCTAGATCTTTTACCAATATAAAAGCACCGAAGTTTTTAATTGACTCAGTGATAATTTCAGCGCGATCAAGACCTTTTAAGAGTAATTCCATTTGCTGCTTAACTCGTTCAAAAAAATCAGCTTGTGTGCTGATTAAAATTGCACGTGCATTCTCATCATGTTCAGCCTGAGAAAACAAATCCATCGCCACCCATTCAGGATTTGCGCTGTCATCACAGATCACTAATACCTCTGAAGGCCCAGCGATCATGTCTATGCCTACTTTTCCAAACACCTGTTGTTTAGCACTTGCGACATAAGCATTGCCGGGCCCAACAATTTTATCTACACTTGGAACGGTTTCTGTACCATAGGCAAGTGC
>JABDMD010000151.1 GCA_013001685.1 Gammaproteobacteria bacterium
ATGATTACAGGGATATCTTTCAATTTAGCATTAGTCTTTATTTTTTCAAGCACTTCGCGACCATCTATTTTTGGTAAACTTAAATCTAATAAAATAAGGTCAGGAAGAGGGGATTCACTGAATTTTCCTTGTCTATTTAATATCTTTAATGCTTCATCACCATCTTTGGCAATGCGAAGATTGTATTTGAACTGAGTTGAACGAAATGCTTCTTTTGTTAGCAACACATCTCCTACGTTATCTTCTATTAGTAATATCTCAGCTGTCTTATTTTTGGCATTGATTGAATTCATGCTGCTTTACCTGCTTGCGTCATTAGAGTAGGGATGGAAACAAAAAAAGTGCTACCAGTGCCTTTTTCAGATTCTATCCACATTGTTCCGCCCATTCTGGCAATGATTTTACTGCAAACCGCTAATCCTATGCCAGTTCCTTCATATTCACTTTTGGCATGTAATCTTTTGAAAGGTTCAAATATATTTGACTGGTAGTTGATGTCTATGCCTATTCCATTGTCAGATACTGCAATCACCCATGCTGCAGTATTTTGGAATGCTTTGATTTCGATAATTGGTTGATTGTTAATAGCTTGAAACTTAATTGCGTTACTTATTAAGTTTTGCAATAAGCATATCATGCTTGCCTTATTGGCGCGTATGATAGGTAGATTGCTAAATATAATATTTGCATGTGACTCGCGTATTTGTTTTTCTAGATTAACGTTTACATAATTTAATATATTATTTAGATCTAAATTTTCGATTTTTTCATTCTCTTTACTAGCATGAGCATAATCGAGCAGATCATTTATCAACATCCGCATTTGGCTGGCCGATGTAGATAATATGTTTAAATATTCTGTTGCAGTATTGTCTAAGTCATCACTGTAATTTCTTTTCAATAGACCTGCAAAGTTAGTGATCATTCTTAAAGGTTCTTGAAGGTCATGTGATGCAACATGGGTAAAATTTTCTAACTCAGAATTAGTATTAGTGAGTTCCTCGACGGCATCTTCCAATCTACTTTCCGTTTCATGTAGATAGTCTATGTATTGCGTGCGCATTATTTCATTGCCAATCCATTGGGAAATTAGTCTGACAAATGATTTCTCGCGTTCTTCGAAAGGTTTTAGTCTTGACTTGTTAGCGAAAAAACTTACAGTTCCGAATATTCTTCCATGGACGTATAAAGGCATCCCTATATATGAATTAATGCAGAATTCAGTGTGTGAGGCTATATTACTATAGTTAGTTTTGGATACATCATGTAAGGCAAGAATTTCATTCTTTTTTGCGGTGAAAGAACATAATGTATCTTTTGATTCAAATATTGTTTTATTATTGATTAGATATTCGTCGGGACATTGAGAGTAAAGCACAGAATAACTTTCATTATTCATACTACAAATAATGCCACAATCTAATTCTAAATAGTTTAATCCTTCATTCAGTATATAATTAATCTTGTCGCTCAATGATGTTATTGCATCTGCACTAAGTAGATAAAGCGAGTTCAATAGATGTTCATTTGCTTTTCGTTTAGAGATATCTACATAGTATCCCACCATGCGAATGGCTACTCCTTCCTGATCTCGAACTGCTTGGCCACGAGCCCTCATCCATATGTACTCACCATTTTCGTGTCGTAGTCGGCCCTCAATATCATACTCAGTATTAAACTTTAAGTGAGAAATTAATGATGTGCGTGCAAGTTCTTTGTCTTCATCGTGTGTGCGATCATGTAACCATTCTATACTGGGTGAAAAATCTTTTTTCTCAATACCAAGTATACTCTTAAGGCTGGAGGAGCAATGTAAGTTACCAGTTACAATGTTCCAATCGACAAGCCCAACTTTTGTACCTTGCAATGCTAAGTTATAACGTTCTGTATTTTCACGAAGATTCCTTTTAGAGTCATAAAGGTCTGAAAATAATTGATTGAAGGAATTTGCTACAGCACCAATTTCATCATTTCTTGTAATTGGTATATGTGTGAATTCATTTTGAGAATTATTATTGTTTAAAGATGAGTTGATAGTTTCTAACGGTTTGAAGATAAATTTACGTGTTAAAAAATATACTATCCCAATGGCGAGAATAATCGTTAAAATTAAATAATATGATGTATAAAGTACTTGTTCTTGTAATAGTATGCGCGTTTTATAGGTATCAAAAATGACACCTACTGATGCTTTCGTAAACTGACCATTGTTAAATTTATTTTCTAGCCAGATGGAAGATACTGCAGTGAATAGGTCGGAATTTGAATTAAAACTGAAATATGGAGTACCTTCAGTGTTGGAGAAAATTTCATTTGTAGGCAGTCCAATTAAAGCAGTTTTGTTGGAAGCGATAACAACGGGTGGATCATCAATTCTAATAATAATTAGCTTGATATCCCTATTAGCTGCTAATGTTTTGATACCTTTATTGAGTTCAGGGGATTCGCCAGACGTCTGTGCCATATAGTCAATTATATCTATCGTTTCAATAGCGTATTTCTGTAGTTCTTCTGCTAGGTGATTCGTGAAAGAACGGTACATAAGAATGCATATTATCAACACAGCAACTATAAAAATTAGTATAAGCGATAAAATTATTTGTTTTTGAGAAGATGTCTTATTTTTTAAAGAATCTGCATTCATAATTTTAAGTGCTTGGCTAATTTATTCATTATATATAAATTGTGAATAATCAATTTCTTCAACCTCTAAATGTTTGAAAACAACTTCCCCAGTTTTTAATAAAGACTCCATAAGCAAGCCCTCTTTAAAGTATTGACTCTGTTCATGGTGGCCAACCAAATTAATATGGTCCATAGCTTGTTTAAAATCATTAACCGAAATCATGAGACGTTCTGTTAAAATGTTATACGCTTCTTCTGAGTAATTGCGTGTATAGTCTAGAGTTAGTTTCCATGTTTGTAACAATTGTTTTTGTAGCTCGGGATTTTTTGCAAGTACTTCTTTATTGATTGCAATGACATCTAAAATTTCATTTGGTATTGTTGAGCTATCAAAAAGAACATTTACCCCCATTTGTTTTTTGATAGCTACTGATGTAGGAGGATAAGATGTGATGGCATCAACTTTTCCTGTTTTTAATGCTGTAGGCATATCATGTAATTCCATAGGCATTATTACAACTTCAGAACTCTTTATATCGTTCATTTCTAATGCACGACTAACAAGATATGTACTCAAACTGCCAGATTCCACGCCAATTTTTTTACCTTTAAGCTCTTTTATGGTATTTATTTTTGTAGATCCAAGAATTTCATCTGCACCATTCGAGTAATCTATAATTAAGACAGGCTGAGCGATTTTTCCGGAATATTTAAAGGCTTCTAATACTTCTATTAATGTTGATGCCATGCCATCAACTTTTCCACGTTCAAATGCACGACGAACTTCAGTTAGTGAACTTAATTCAACTAACTCAACATCAAGACCTGCTTGTTTAAAAAATCCTTGCTTCTTAGCAATAAATAGATGCTCATGGCCAGTGCACTGATGGATTCCAATACGTATGGTTTCTAGTTTGCTCACATATGGATTTGAGGAAATATAAACTAAAAGCAATAACGTAGCTGCAATCAATAAAAACGTAATAGTGTTTCTTTTTCCTGAAAAATTTTGTGACATATATAAAGATCTTAAGTATTTAAGAAATGATGTTGTTAAATGCAAATTATTCGACATGCAAGTTAGCGCTGAATAAGATTACAGAAAAGGTGAGCTATCAATCAACAAACATTGATAGTTTTTATGTTAGTCAAAAATTTGACGGATGAGATTTGGCTAGGTTTTATTTTGAATAAATAAAAGCACGGCTAATGAAAATTTATAAATTGTTTTATAACGATTGGCTAACTTGAGTTTTAAGTGTATTAGAGGAGCTTGGGTTTGAGATTATAAAATCTGCACCAACGTCTTTCGCTAAGCTTCGTATATTTGTTGAAGTTTGTGTTACAACAAATCCAAATCTAGCCATATTGCGTGAATCGCGTAGCGCTTTAAGAAATACTAAACCTCCCATTTCAGGCATATTCCAGTCAGTAATAATCAATTCTGGTTTTTTTATTTCTGCTATTAATAAAGCATCTTCACAACATGAAGCTTCAAGTATTTCATCAGCATGCATCTCGGCTTGCCTAATAGTCCATTTAATGATTTTTCGCATCGCCTGACTATCATCAACAATCAGAATTTTCATAATTTCAACTCTATGTAAGCTTTATGCTTGTCCATAAGGCGCTCTTTGATATGCATGTATCGGCATATTTGCTTGATTTTTAAGCATTTTTCACTATTTTTTATAAATTAGCTCTTATCTGTACTCACTCGTCAGTTGCTTATCCATTTTGTAGCTAATACCTAAATATTTGTTTGTTTTGGCCGTTACAAGGTATGTCGAAAGATACTATCTTCGTTGTAAATAATACTATATATAAATCAGTAAGTTACATAAATGTATTCATTGAAATTAAGCTAAACAAGGAGCGTTTGTAAATGGATTTAGCCACTCTATTAGGCTTGGTGGGGGCTATGGCAGTGATCGGGTTAGCGATCGTCTTAGGAGGTTCTGCTGGAACCTTCATGAATGTGCCATCTCTTGCCGTAGTTATAGGAGGCACTTTTGCTGCGACCTTAACAAGAATTTCTTTGGCAGACTTTTTTGGTTCGTTTAAGTTAGTTTTATCCACTCTTTTGCATAAAGCGGTAAGCCTTACAAAACTAATAGAGGAAGCTGTTGAACTTGCTGATGTAGCTAGAAAAGAGGGTGTGCTTGCACTTGAGGGCAAAGAAATTGGACATCCGTTTTTAGAGCAAGGCATCAATCTATGTATAGATGGACACCCAACCGAAGTGGTTCAAAAAATGTTGAGTAAAGATATCAATCTTTCTATTGAGCGACATGAAACTGGTAGAGAAATGTTTAAATCTATTGGTGATGCTGCACCTGCGATGGGCATGATAGGTACATTGATTGGATTAGTGCAAATGTTATCGAATATGGATGATCCTAAGTCCATTGGCCCTGCGATGGCGATTGCATTATTAACTACTTTATATGGTGCTGTAATTGCAAATGCGATAGCGCTGCCAATTGCAGATAAACTAAAGAAAATTGCTCTCGATGAGAGACTTAGTAAAGATTTAATTCTTGAATCTGTATCTGCTATTCAAGCAGGCACGAATCCAAGAGTAGTGGAACAAATACTAGCGACTTACTTGCCAGATAACTTGCGTGGCAAAGTGAGTGAGTCAAGTGAAGAAAAAGAAGCTGCATAGTTTAGTTTGACGATGTCTGACGCACCTCCAGCTAAAGCAGAAGAAGGTTCAGGATCACCGGCATGGATGGCAACTTTTGCCGATCTGATGTCATTATTGATGTGCTTTTTTGTTTTGCTTTTATCATTTTCTGAGATGGATGCAGCAAAATTCAAAGAACTTGCCGGTTCTTTATCTAAAGCATTTGGTGTGCAACGGGATGTGCCCGCTAATGAGCTTCCTAAAGGCACAAGTGTTGTAACTGCTGAATTCAGTCCTGGAAAACCTGATAATGAAACGCTATTAAAAATAATGCGGCAACAAACTACGGATGAAAGCAAAGATAACTTGGATTTTACTAGTGGTGATAAAGGCTTAGATAAAAAGCAGATTGCTAAGGAAATTTATAATGCTGCAGTAAAGCGTATGCAGGAAGAGGCAGAAAGAATTACTGCGGCTTTAAAAAGTGAGATTGATTCAGGAACTGTAGAGGTAGATTGGACTGATCGTGAAATAATTATTCGCATAAGAGAACGGGGAACATTCCCATCTGGTGACGATAAGATTGATGGTGCTTTTGCATTGCTTTTGAAAAAAATTGCCTCTGCATTAAAAGAAGTGGAAGGTAATATCATTGTCTCGGGGCATACCGATAACCGCCCAATAAGCACATCAAGATTTCCATCGAATTGGGTGTTGTCGGCAGCACGTGCGGCTGCTGTGGTTCATCATCTGGAAGCTAAAGAAGATATTAATCCGGATCGTCTACAGATTCGTGCTCATGGTGACACTAAACCTTTATTTACAAATTACACTGAAGAGAGTCGATCTAAAAATCGGCGTGTTGAAATTTCAATTTTAGGTGATAAGCATTTGTTTTATGAATATGATGATGACACACAAGCTCAAGATATAGTTGCAGCTAAAGATAATTAACGTTGATGGTTAAGTAGTATGAGTGATGTAAATACACAACAAGAAAATGTAAGCGATACTTCAATTGAAAACCGTAGTGCATTTAGAATTGATGACAATATATTGCTTTCATTACGTATTATTCCGGATGATCAAATACAAGAATTATTGAAAAAGTATCCTGAAAATAATGCTGAGTTGCAATTACTAAATAACTTTAGTGATTCATCTAAAGCGTTAACAGATCAATTTGCATTGGTGCGTAGGCGTTATCCAGAAGTGGCCAAGTATTTGAAAATACTTGATGATAAAATTAACACCTTAGCTAGAAGGCAATTTTCTGCATGTTCGATGATTCCTGATTTAAACTGGCGAGAAGTTAATATCAGTGCTAGTGGCATACGTTTTAATTATGATAAGAAATTAAATTTAGGTTCGTATTTAGAACTAAGATTGCAACTTTCTCAGATATCAAATTACATACTGTCATATGGAAAAATAGTTCGCTCTACTCGAGCTGAAGAAGCGGAAAATCAATTTACAATAGGGGTTGAATTCACACATATGAATGCTGAGGATCGAGAAGCTATTCATACCCACGTGCGTGGTAAAGAGATAAAGCTTATACGAGATAGAAACTTCACCTAAGCGTCAAAATTGTCCACTACGTCATTAAATTCAATAACTTATAGAGAAATATTCTAAAGAAAAGCGATTTTCAGTCGATATATAAGGTGTCATTCACAACATACGAATATCGGCATGGATGGAATTCTGCAACTAGGTAAAACATGGATAGGATATGGCCTTGAAATATCACAAGACCTGTTCTCTATATTATTTCTGACTTTACTGATCTGTATTCCAATTTTATATGTAACTGATATCACTCAATCAAGACATGCCGTAAGACGTAACTTTCCAGTAATCGGTCGCTTTCGTTATTTTTTTGAACATGTTGGTGAGTTTTTTAGACAATATTTCTTTTCTATGGATCGGGAAGAGATGCCATTCAATCGTGCACAACGATCATGGGTTTATCGTGCTGCAAAAGATATTAGTAACACAATAGCATTTGGTTCAACACGAGATCTAAAAAAAGTAGGTACAGTTTTATTTGCAAACTGCCCATATCCAACTCTAGGTGAAGATGCTACACCTGTTACTAATCAAACCATAGGGCCTGATTCCAAGTACCCATTTACAACCAAATCAGTCTTCAATATCTCTGCCATGAGTTATGGTGCGATTTCTAAACCTGCCATCCTGGCCCTTGCAGAGGGAGCAAAAAGTTCGGGTTGTTGGTTGAACACAGGTGAAGGTGGATTATCTAAGTACCACTTACAGAGTGGCTGCGATATTGTATTTCAAATAGGTACTGCAAAGTATGGTGTAAGGGATCCTATAAGCGGTAAATTAAGTGAATCTAAACTGATCGATGTAGCGAAGTATGATCAGGTGAGAATGTTTGAAATAAAACTAAGCCAAGGTGGTAAGCCTGGTAAAGGGGGTATATTACCTGGTGCAAAAGTTACTAAAGAAGTTGCAGAAATTCGTGGTGTTCGTGAAGGTGAAGACTCTATAAGCCCAAATCGTCATCCAGATATTAGTAGCGATGAAGATTTATTAGAAATGATTGCATTTATTCGGGAGTTAACAGGTAAACCGGTAGGTATTAAAAGTGTTATCGGCTCTGAAGACTGGTTAGACCATTTATTTCAATTAATATGTGTTCGTGGTATTGCCTCCGCACCTGATTTCATCACGGTTGATAGTGCAGATGGTGGTACAGGTGCAGCACCTATGCCATTACTTGATGATATGGGTTTGCCATTAAATGAAAGTTTACCAATGTTAGTTAATAAACTTAATGAGTATGGACTTTACGATAGAGTAAAAGTTATATCGTCTGGAAAATTGGTTACTCCTGCAGATGTAGCTTGGGCTTTATGTTTAGGGGCAAATTTTGTAACTTCTGCGCGTGGATTTATGTTTGCCTTAGGATGTATACAAGCTTTGCAATGTAATAAAGATACTTGTCCAACTGGAATAACAACTCATAATAAAAGATTGCAACGTGGTTTAAATCCACATTTAAAATCCATTCGTGTTGCAAACTATGTTAAAAATATTGTTCATGAAGTAGGTATGATTGCGCATTCTTGTGGTGTTAACCATCCACGTGAGTTAGATCGACGTCATGCTCGAGTTGTGCAAGCTAATGGTTTATCAGTACCTCTAAATGTTTTATATCCTTCTCAAGTAAGTGTACCCCTCGTTGAACGTAGAAATCTAGGTACTAGACCTTGGTCGGGGAAACAACAAGTTTTTGAAGATCTAGAAAACACGGTTGTAAATATTCCGCTGAAACAACTGAGTGGAAAAGTAGAGACAAATTTATGAATGTAGATACACAAAACTCTGAAGATAAAGTAGTTGAAAATAAGTCATCAGGATTATTTTCATTGCCTGCTGCATTTATAAAAAAGCTGTATACACACATTGAACCGTTATCAGGTCAGCCAGACCAGATGATTGTAGACTCTGAAGTACATGATGATAATAGGAGCGAGGATGTTAATGAGGTGTCGGAGTCTCTTAGGAACTTGATTAGTACCGCTCAAGCGTTATTTGAAAACCACGATGCGTTTGGGTCGGTTAAAAACATGGCAAATGAGATAACTGACCTATCAGAATCTAATCATGTTTTATTTTCTTTGGCAAATGTACTAAAAAAAACTAGTAAGAAGTATGTAATTGAAAAGCAAGAACTAGTATTTGAATTGCCACTTGAGATACTTAAGAAATTTAAATTTTCAAAAGATTATCAAGATCGAAACATCACACTACAAAATCAATGTAAAAATATACAATCTATCACTGATTTGAATGCATGCTTACAAGCAATATATGAATTATTTTATAGCGTCTATCAAGATGCCTATGCAGATAAGGAAGAACTGGAAAACTTTTTATTCAATATTGGTGCACAGATAAGTCGTATTGGCGACAAATTGCATAGTGTTGCAGAAGAGCAAGTTTCTGACCTCAAGATTCAAGGTGATTTGAATATTAAAATGAATGACGCTGTATGCCTTATTAGTAAAAATATAATTTCAGGAAATGATTTGGCTTCATTAAAACAGACTGTAAAAGTACAGCTAGATACATTGCAAAATATAGTTGAAGAGGAACGGCAAATAGTTAAAGCACAAGAAACACGTGTGCATAAAAGTGTAAAGGCCTTAGCTAATCAAGTAAATGAATTAAAGTTAGAAGCTCAAGAGCTTAGGCATAAAGTTCAAAGTGAAAGAGAGCAAGCTCTTCGTGATCCTCTAACGGATTTATATAATAGACAGGCTTATAATGAAAAAATTGCTGAAATTATTGCTGAAAAAGAAAAATATAATGATAATTTATCGCTATTGATATGGGATATAGATCATTTTAAAAAGTTTAATGATTTATACGGCCATGTAGTGGGTGATAAGGTGCTCAAGACAGTTGCTGATAAGTTTACTAAACTGCTAAAAGAAAATTATTTTCTTGCAAGATATGGCGGAGAAGAATTTGCTATGTTGGTTCCAGAGCTATCCCTTGAAAAAGCAAGAGAATATGCAGACTATATTCGCAGAGAGATTTCAAATATAGCGTTTATGGTTAAAGGTAAAAAAGTGCAAATAACCATTTCTTGTGGTGTTGCAAGTATACAAGCCAATGATAATGCGCAGAGTATTTTTGAGCGAGCCGATAAAGCTTTGTATGTTGCAAAAGAAAAAGGCCGTAATTGTGTGAATACCTATTGTACTATGTAGTGTCTAACGTAAAAATATTCCATCCGCCTCTTTAACTATATTTCTTCCTGAATTTTTCGCTAGTTTTAACGCGTTATACGCTCTCGCATACAAGGACTCTACTGAGTCATTAGAATTTAATTCAGTGATACCGATACTTACAGTCAGTCTTACTTTCTTATCATTATCATTAAGTAATTCATGATTCGAAACAGCTGCTCTAATTCGCTCAGCTATATTATTTGCGTCATAAGTTTCCGTATTGCGCAGGATTATAGAAAATTGGTCATATCCAAATCGGTAAAGAATATCAGTATCTCTAAGTATACTCTCCAAAGTTTCATACACATGCCTAATAATTAGGTCACCAAACAATAAGCCATAATTATTTTTCAGCGTAGTGAAACGGTCGATATCAATTAACACAAGGCTAAGTGATTGTTTTTCTCTAAATGCTAATTTTGCTTCTCTGTTAATTTGGCTTTCTAATAAACCCCAATTAGGCAAGCCTAAGTATGATTCATTTGCAGCAACAACGAGGGCATTTTCATATTGGATAGCATTACGAAGTGGAAATATTACTGCAGAAATTAACTCATCCAAGTTACTTTTTGCATCTTGGGTTAAATCGGCTTGACAATAAATGACAATATTCCCCCATGTATCGTTATCTACTTCTATAAGATAGCTATATGAGCTATCTGTTTTTCTGCCATGATTAATATGTGTATAAAGTAATGGGTATTCATACTCAATACCACATATATCCATATCAGTTTTCAAAGACTCAAAAAAAGTCTCAATAATCTGACCAATACTTAATGTAGTTTGTAGCTTTAATACAAGCGCAGTTATTGTCCGATTTATCGGTTTATTAGCAGAAATAGCATTTGCAATTTCAAGCGCATGATTAGAGCTAGTGGCGAACTTCTCAACACTTGAGCTGTTCATAAATTCACTCTCCTTGGAATTTAATCTTTTATATCAATGCAGCTAAATGAAACCTCTATATTATTTACTAAATCAACTGCATTAGAACATTATGTGAAAGATAAAAATATTCTAATGTTACTCAGTTCAAATAAAAAATATTAATAACAGAATGTTAACGACTAAATATTAGTAATGTTAACTCGGTTTATTATTTTAAGTATTTATGTATGTAGTTAACAAAAACGATGTGATGTATAGCTCAATAATTATAAAAAGTAATATGGATCTGTAATTAATGTATTCACATTAGATGAAAATACAAATTAAATTACATGAGAATAGCGACTGCATATAGGAAAATAATTCCAAATACAAGGAAAATAAGCTAATTACATTAACTAAACTGAATTAGACAGAAGCTAATTGTCTGGAAATGTTTGAGTGTTTTGAATGTCCACTATCGTCATAGGTCTTTGTTTGCTGTGAACCCGTTAACGAATAAAGGGTATCAAGTGCGCTATTAGTAGACTTTAAGCGGTTAGCGAGAAGTATGCTATTTTCGTCAGATAATTCACGACAAAACTGAATCAACTCTTGAGAATCATTCCATTGTTTAATATTTTTCTCTACGCAGATTACATCCATCATTTTGAGAGATTGTTCAAGATTTCTATTCGTGTTTTCAGAAGGATTATTGAAGTAGTTAGCAATTAAGTCAGATAATATCTGCATGTAGGCAAGTTTATCTTGGGCAGCCAGGCTGATTTCATCAGCTGAGCCATTAATTAACACTTCTTGTTCGCGTACGAGTGATTCTGCAAGGGACTCTAGCTTTTTATTAAAACGAGCTAGAAATTCCTGAATAGAGGAAGTCGCATAGGGGTCAGCATGCATAGCCGTATTGATGCTAGGATCGGATGAGCTCATGAACTACTTCAACAGTTGTTCGTACTCAATTAGCTTGGTCGCGATATTCTCCGAATTAATTTTGTAAGTTCCATCTTGTAACGCTTGCTTTACAGTATCGACTTTTTGTCGATCTATAACGGGCTCTGAAGCCAAGCTTTCTCTGATTTTATCCAGGGTTTGGGCTGAAGAAATATCAACTTTCCCTGCGCTAGCGACATTAGCAGATTCACTTCCGCCAACATTGCTATTTTTAGCACCCTTGGATGTGTTTTGTAAGTTACTACCGTTTATCGGTCCATTTATATTGCTAATTTTGTCAACCATGATCTCTTTTCTCTATTTCTCTAAGCTGCTTATCGGCCGTTTTTATATTAACTTTAGTAGTTTAACTAAATTTTTTGTGATTTCTGTCAAAGAGTTACCAAAACCAGGTGTCTACCTGAGACGTAGGCCTCAATTTCTCGTTTTGAACTGGTATTTTTTACTTTTATTCGCTCTCCTTTGCTGCCATCACTCAAGGCAACACCTGCAGCACGTACTTCAATGCCACCGTATTTGGATACGATAGTGACTCGTTCACCTCGTTTCACCATTTTCTGAGAATCCAGCATGATGTTCGTAAGTACATGATTTGCTGGAATATTTCTCTTAATCTGCATACCTTCAATTGGCGTATCTGAGAGCAAATAGCCAGCTGTGAGGCGGGTAATGTCGCGTTTTTCTTTACTAACTGTAGCTAAATCAAGCACTTGGTTACGATTCAAACCTGTTTTTGATACCCATACAGTCTTATATATATGTATATGAGCGCCTACATATATTTTCCAAGGTTTATCTCCAGAGCAACGAACGCCTACTGTTGTGCTACCAAGGCGTTTGTTTCCCAATGGCCAGAATGTTTGTAAAGGTGATGAGCATTGGTGAAGACGTAAGCGCTTATCAAATTCTCGAACTGTAATTTCAGTGTCTTGCGTATCTTGAGTTTCAGTTTCAAGAAAACTGACTACTGCTTTGCGTAAGCTTTCATGGCTTTGAATATTAGCCTGAGCCGTACTCATACTAGAAAGTGCTATCCCGATATAAAGAAATATAAAAAATTTTTGCATGGCTAATTATCGTTTACTAGTTGGTTTGAAGTAAATTCCATCGGTCTTAATTTATATTCACTTTGTGAGTTGATCAGAACCTTGTATTTATCTTGCAATATACATACCTAAATTATCTCTGCGATTTTACGCACAATAAACATTGTTGCTGAGATATTTTTGCCGTAAGACGGCAAAACTTGCCGTATATATATTACTTTCCAAAAGAATACTTGCCTAACAATAGCTGGATTACGCATTTTTAAATGTTGGCACGGCACTTGCTTTGTAATTATCGTTATTAATTAAAAAAGCTAATCGTGACTGTATTAGATAATTATTTTGGTATTAACGCACAATCTGTTTTAGTAAGGTCGAAGCGTGCAGAAGTTTTAGCATCAAATATTATTAATGCTGATACTCCAAACTATAAAGCAAAAGATTTAGATTTTGATGCGATTCTAAAATCAAATAATAGTATTGGTTCTATAAAGCCTGTTGCAATTAGTTCTAATCATAGAAACCATATCTCTGTTGACTCAACAGATTCTTTTTCCTTGCAAACCAAATATCGCATTCCTGAGCATGCTTCATTGGACGGCAACACAGTCGATAGCCATGTTGAAAAAGGGAAGTTTGCAGAAAATGCAGTGCGTTATCAGATAAGTCTGTCGATGCTCAATAATAAAATTCAGGGTTTAATCAGCACTTTAAAAGGCGAATAAGAATGTCTCTATTCAATATATTTGATATCTCAGCGAGTGGCTTAAGTGCCCAGAACACACGTTTAAATACGGTAGCTAGTAACCTGGCTAATGCAGAATCTATTGCGAGTACACCCGAGAGTGCTTATAGATCTAGACAGCCAGTTTTCGCAGCAACTTTGCAAGGGCAGTTAGGTGATCATAATGCATCTGCAAGTACTGGTTTGCGAACTATTGGAATCGTAGAAAGTCAGGCAGAAAATGTTGCGCAATATCAACCGGGAAATCCATTAGCTAATGAAGAAGGTTACATCTATTTATCTAATGTGAATGTTATTGAAGAGATGACAAATATGATGTCAGCTAAAAGTAGTTATCAATCTAACATCGAGGTGTTGAACACATCCAAAGAATTATTGCTGCAAACATTGCGTTTGGGCAGGTTATAAAAAAGGTAAATAAATATGCAAGCAATTTCATCAGATATTTTAAGTTTAATTAATTCACCTCAACAGCAAGATGATAGTTCTAATGAGCTTGGGCAAGAGGATTTTATTAATTTAATGGTTACGCAATTGCGTAATCAAGATCCATTTGAGCCATTGCAAAGTGGAGAATTCATAGGCCAGCTTGCTCAATTTGGCACAGTTTCTGGAATTAGCGAGTTGCAAAACTCTGTAAGCGACTTAGCTTCATCGTTGATTTCAAATCAAACACTACAAGCAACAAATTTAATTGGTAAAAACGCCTTAGTTTCTTCAGATAATTTGAGCTTGAAAGAAGGTGAATCGATTAAAGGTGCAATTTCTACAAGCGCTCCAGCCAATAATGTAACTGTAAGTATATTCGATGCTGCAGGAAACTTGGTGCAAACTTTACCGCTTGGTGTAGTTAATGAGGGTTTAAAAGAATTTGAATGGGATGGTGTGGATGCAAGTGGGAATCAAGCACCAGAAGGAAACTATTTCTTATCCGTAGTCGGCGCCCAAGGAGAAGACAATATTGCATTAGATACTTTTGCGTATAAGAAAATTGAAAGTATCTCATTAGGAGAAAATACTAACTCAATACGTTTGAATGTTGAGAACGGTGGAGAATTGAAAATATCTGAAATATTGAAGATTGAATAAAAGTTTTGAATTAATTTTGTTAAATAAATAGGGAGAATTATTATGCCATTTGATATTGCACTTACAGGACTGAATGCAGCACAAAATGATTTACAGGTTATTTCTAATAATATAGCCAATAGTGAAACCAATGGTTTCAAACGCTCGAGAGCAGAATTTGCAGATTTGTATGCAACCTCTCAATTTGGAACATCCAGTAATGCTATTGGCCAAGGTGTAGAAGTTGCATCGATTTCGCAACAATTCACCGATGGTGATATTACTTTTACAGATAACTCTTTGGACCTGGCGATTTCTGGCGGTGGTTTTTTTGTATTGAGTGATGGTGGTGCACAAACCTTTTCTCGTGCAGGTGCATTTCAAGTGGATAATTTAGGCAATATCGTAAACTCATCGGGAAGCCAATTAGTTGGCTTTCAAGCAGATAGCAGCGGTAATTTAACAGGTGCGCAAGGACCACTTGTGATTAGTCGAGGTAATATAGCACCTAATGTAACCAGTACAATTAATATTGATGCCAATATCGATGCATCAGAAATTGTTTTACCAGCATTCTTGATTGGGCCATCCGGTGCACCTGATCCAGGTACATATAACCATGCTACATCTTATACTGTATTTGATTCTTTAGGTGGAGAGCACGTCACTACAAACTATTTTAGAAAAGACAATGCAACAGATTGGCAAGTTTTTCAGTTTGTTGATAACACACAAATTTCAGGTCCAGATGTATTAACCTTTGATGCGTTTGGAGATTTAACAGCCATTAATGGCACAGTAGGTCAAACTACAACTACTTCTGGTGCTTTTACCCCTGGAGGCATCGGTGCACCAACAACTTTCACAGTGGATTATTCAGGCGTAACACAATTTGGTGGTGGTTTTGGTATTAGTGCGATTGATCAAAATGGTTTTGCAACGGGTCGTTTGAGTTCCTTAGATTTTGACCCGTCAGGGGCATTATTTGCACGTTATACCAATGGTCAATCATTAACTTTGGGGCAAGTTGCACTTGCAAATTTTGCTAATCCACAAGGTTTGCGTCCAACGGGTAGTACAGCGTGGTCAGAATCTTTTGCATCGGGACAACCATTAATTGGTGCACCGGGCTCAGCGGATTTAGGTTTAGTTCAATCGGGTTCGTTAGAAGAGTCGAATGTCGATGTTACTGGTGAGTTAATTAATTTGATTCAAACGCAACGTAACTTCCAAGCGAATGCTCAGGTAATTGGTACTGCAGATACGATTACTCAAACAATTATTAATATTCGTTAATAATCAGTAAGGACTACACAGATTATGGATCGCTCACTATATGTAGCAATGAATGGTGCGAAGCAAGTACAGCTGCACCAGGCAACTAATACTAATAATCTTGCAAACGCCAGTACCACTGGATTTCGAGCAGACTTTGATGCTTTTAATAGTCTGCCGGTAATCGGTCCTGGTTATGAAAGTCGTATTTATAATCAAGATGAGCGTAGTGGTATAGATTTAAGTAGTGGCGCCTTGCAACAAACTGGAAGAGAACTTGATATTGCTGTAAGCGGAAGTGGTTTCATTGAAGTACAAGCTCCTGATGGTAGTAGTGCATATACACGTGCAGGTGATTTGCATACGACGTATGCAGGCTTATTAGAAACAGGAGCAGGTCATCCTGTTTTAGGTAATGAT
>JABDMD010000131.1 GCA_013001685.1 Gammaproteobacteria bacterium
GAACAAGTCGACCAAACTTTAAAAGTTGTACAAAGTGCGGTTTCGGGATTTCCAGATACCTTTGCGATTGTACAAAAGGCCTCCTTATTTAGTGGTGTCGGAGGACGTACAGCAGTTGATATCAACATCCAAGGCAACGACATTGATAGCTTACTTCGTGCCGCTCAAATTGGATTTGTTAAAATACCAGCAGTATTTAATGGCGCACGCGCACAACCACGCCCAGGTTTGCAATTGGCTGAACCAGAATTGCAATTAAATCCAAAAGAAGATCGTTTAGTAGAGGCTGGCTGGGATCGTTCTACTATGGCGAATGTAACCAGGCTGTTAGGACAAGGATTGTTTGTTGGCGAATACTTTAATGGTGAAGAAAAACTCGACATCATCGCTCGTGTACAACCTTGGCACACACCTGAAGAACTTGCAGCTATTCCTCTGCACACACCACTTAGCGGAGTGTTACCAGTTGGTGAACTGGTAGATATTAAACGTACCGCAGGGCCCGATGTAATTCGACGCTTAGATCGACGCAGAACCATTACACTGGAATTACGCCCTCCACAAGACATGCCATTAGAAGTGGCATTAACAAAAATTCAAAATGAAATTATCCCATTAATGGAAAGTGAGCTTCCCGAAGATGGCGAAATTCGTCTTAGTGGTTCTGCTGATAATTTAAAAACTGCGATTAAAAGTTTTGTTGGTAGTTTTATTTTAGCTGTAGTTATATTGTATTTGTTAATTAGTGCACTATTCCGTTCTTTTATTGATAGCCTGCTAGTAATTCTTGCCTTACCTCTTGCAACCGTAGGTGGCGTCTTGATGTTACGTTTTCTTGGTCTACCTGCCGACTTACTTACCATGCTAGGTTTTATTATTTTATTGGGATTAGTAGTAAACAATGCTATCTTGCTGGTCCATCAGGCACGGATTGCAGAACGTGAAGGTAAATCTCGTCGCGATGCTGTGCGAGAATCCGTACGTATTCGTTTACGACCAATACTTATGAGCACATTAACCAGCATTTTTGGAATGTTGCCATTATTACTAATTCCCGGAGCTGGTACAGAACTTTATAAAGGCTTAGCAGGTGTAATTGTTGGTGGAATGTTTGTGAGCACTGTATTTACACTGATTTTATTACCCAGTCTGCTACAGCTCGCTTATCCTTTTGGAAACACAAGAATAGAAACTCAATCTTCAATATAAAAGTCTTTATTTTGATTAAACATATCTTCTTTTTTACTCTTTTAGTTTCAGCAAGCTTGGCGTTTGTTTTTTTACTCAAGCCCTTCTTTGAACCCATACTATGGGCAGTTACTTTTGCAGTATTATTTTCACCCTTTCATAAATTTATTTTAAAAAAATTCAAGGACAAACATTCTCTCAGTGCATTTATTACTTTATTATTAATATTATTTACAGTAGTCGTACCCGCCACGACACTCTCTATTGCTGTTGTCAACGAAGGGACAGATTTGTATAGCGATATACGTGATGGTGTATATGATTTCTCTAAACCAATCGCTTGGATTCAAAAAAGCCTACCTATCGTCAGCGAATCATTGAGCAAAGTAGGAATAGATTTTGAGAAACTCAAAGAAGGCTTTTCTGAAACTGCGTTAAATTCAAGTCAATGGGTAGCCACAAACTTACTAAACATTGGACAAAATGCTTTAACCTTTACTGTGCTATTTTTATTAATGCTTTATCTATTATATTTTTTCTTAAGAGATGGACATAATATTGTTGAACTCATAATTCGTGTTTTACCGATAGGCGATGATGCCGAGCGTCATCTGATATCAAAATTTGCTGAAGTAACTCGCGCTACAATTAAAGGCACACTCGTTGTAGGTATCATTCAAGGCACTCTAGGTGGCATTATGTTTGCCTTACTAGGAATTGAATCTGCAGTATTTTGGGGGGTTGTGATGATTGGTTTATCGATACTTCCGGCTGTAGGTTCAGCATTAGTTTGGGGACCAGCAGCAATCATCTTTCTTACCAACGGAGAGTGGGTTAAAGCAACCATTTTATTTATAGTTGGCGCGCTTATCATCGGTATGATCGACAATGTATTGCGACCAATACTTGTTGGTCGAGATACGAAAATGCCTGACTATTTAATTCTGCTCAGCACTTTAGGCGGCTTGGGACTATTTGGCTTATCGGGCTTTGTAATTGGTCCGGTCATAGCTGCTTTCTTCTTGGCAATCTGGGTTATGTTTGAAACGGAATATCATCCAGATTCAATTAAATAAATTTATTTATTTTTTTAGGCTTGATTCACAGCCATATTAAACAACGCAGAACCCGAAAGATTCATACCTCCATCACAGACAATTTGTGAGCCAGTAATGTAAGCCGCCATTGGCGAAGATAAAAATACTGCTACTTGCCCAATCTCCTCTGGTAGCCCTAAACGTTTTAGCGGAATCGATTGCAACAACATATGTTTTTGTTTTTCATCCGTAAGCCGCTTCACACCTTCAGTACCCTCAATTGGTCCAGGCACTACCGTATTCACGCGAATACCGTATTGGCCCCACTCTAAAGCCAGATTTTTTGCTAAATTTTCTATACCCGCCTTAGCAGCACCAGCATGAGCTTGATGGGAATAAGGCATGTATGCCTGACCTGCTGAAACCATTAAGACACAGCCATGAGTTTCTTTTAACTGCTCAAAAGCAGCCCGTGTAGCGTTAAAGGTGCCGATTAAATCTATATCCACTACCGTACGGAAAGCATTAGCGCTCATTTCATTAGCCGGACATAAAAAGTTACCCGCAGCACCACAAACCAAATCTGAAATTGGTCCTAATGCAACGTGTATTTCATCACAAGCATCCTGCAAAGCCTCATAATCACGCACATCAGCAACAACCGCATGGATTTTAACGCCTAATGCTTCTAATTCGCCTTTTGCCTGATCAAGTCTTTCTTCAGTACGACCACAAATAGCCACTTTTGCACCTACCGCAGCATAGCTTTTTGCAATACCTAAATTGATACCACTACCTCCACCTGTGACAAATACAGTGCGGTCTTTAAATACTTCAGATGGAAAGTATTCGGAAATTTTCATTTATGATTTCATATATTTTTATCAAGGAAATGCTAAGACTGTTATTGTTGATGCAGACACCAGCATATTTATCTTGAAGTAAGCTTAATCTCAATCCTTCTGTTTTTAGTATAAGCTTCTTCTGTTGTTTCATCATCTAAAGGATGAAATTCACCAAAACCTGTTGCCGCAAGTCGTTTTGCAGGTACATCTTGAGCAACCATATATCTTACAATTGCCAATGCACGTGCTGTCGACAGCTCCCAGTTAGAAGGATATTCTTTTGTATTAATAGACCTTTTATCTGTATGTCCATCGATACGAACAATCCATTCAATATCATCTGGAATACTTGAAGCTACACTGTTAAGTGTTTCGGATAGTTTCTTTACCTGTGCTTTACCTTTTTCACCTAAGTCAGCAGAACCGCTTTCAAATAACAACTCAGATTGCAGTACAAAGCGATCACCCACTATTTGAATATTAGGATTCTCTCCTAACACTTCACGTAATCGACCAAAGAAATCGGAACGATAGCGTGCTAGTTCTTGCGCTTTTTCAGCCAAGGCTACATTTAAACGCTCAGCAAGACTTTCAATACTTGCAGTTTCTACATCTAATTCAAGGCCTAGAGCTTTAGACACCGTGCCTAATTGCTCGCGCAACGCTTTTACCTGTCGATTAAGGATTTCAATTTGGGCAAGTGATTTTGCAGAGACTTCTTTCTCAGCACGTAAGGTTGCGTCATTTTCATGTAACTTAGTTACAAAATTTGCCATATCCTTTTCTAACTGGTCGCGCATCTCCATGAGCATATCTACATCTGCTTGAAGTAGTTCATTTTTCCTACTCTTTGAAGACAACTGTGCTCTTAATTCTCCAACCGTTTCTTGAAGATCCGCACTAGTCGTTTTCTCAAGAGCAAGAAGATCTGCAAGCTTTACAACTTGTCTATCAAGTTTTATGAGTGTTTTTTCCTTACCGCTTAATGCATCAGATAAATAAAATTGCCCAATCGAAAATATTAACAGTAGAAATATAATTACCATCAATAATGCTGCTAGGGCATCAACGAAACCTGGCCAAATATTTACTGTACGCCTTGAAGAGATTGCATAACGCATAGCTACTTGGATTGCTGTTGATTAGCTAAGGATGCACCTATGGTACGTGTAAGAATCCGTAGTTCTTTTCTCAGTTCTTCAGAAAATGGTTGCTGATCACGCTGCAAATACTCGGCAACCTCCGCTAACTGTTGGGTAAGATTGAGTAAATGAGAGTCTAATCTTGTACGGTCACTGTTTTGCTTACTCAACTCTCTTTGTAAGCTATTAATTCCATCAGCTGTTTGTTCAAGTAAAGCTTGCACATATACAGGCACAGGAGTTTCTCCATCTCCTGGTAAAGCACCAGATGACAAATAAGTAATGCCAGAAAGCCACTCTTCTAGTTCATTGAAAAACCTTCTTTGCGCGTGTCCTGCCTGTAGATCTAGGAAACCAAGTATCAACGAACCCGCTAAACCAAACAGTGAAGAACTAAACGCGATTCCCATACCAGATAGTGGTTGCTGCAAACCAATTTTCAGATTTTCAAATATTAATAGACTGTCCTCTCCATCTCCAGACATGCCTTTAATCACATCACTGACCGAACTAATAGTTGCCAACAAACCCCAAAAAGTGCCCAGTAAACCTAAAAATATCAGCAGGCCTATCAGATAACGTGAAATATCACGGGACTCATCTAATCTATTTGCAATACTGTCAAGTATGGAACGCATTGACATTGTAGAAAGTGTTAACCGATCTCTACCTTTCTTCGACAACATTCGCGCCATCGGCGCAAGTAATGGAGTAATTACTTGTGATCTTTTTACTTCAGCTGTATTACGAAAATTCTCGATCCATGAGATTTCTTTGTACAGCTTAAGTACTTGTTGAAAGTTATGCACAATTCCAACAACTAAAACCAAAGCAATTAAAGTGTTAAACCAGGGATTAGTTTTAAATGCAAATATCACTGGATCGTAGACAAATGTAATTGCGATAGCTGCAGCAAATACAAATGCCACCATCCACATTAATGTATTGTAAGGTCTAGTCATGGTTTTTATAGTATTAGAATAATTATAAGGATCAGTATAAAAATATTTAATAATTTTACTACATGTAAAACTATAAAATTATAGGTATGTTTACAGGGCTACAAAATCTTGCTCATATTTGTTAAACAGCTATTTAAAAATGAAATTAGTTTGGCGTTACTACAATATTTTTCTTTTTTATCCAGTGTGAAATGCCGTGTTTAACATTATACACTTCTTTATATCCAACCACGTTTGCTAAATACTTAGCCAGCTGCTTGCTACGTCCACCAGAATGACAGATTAAAATCACTGGCTCATCTTTATTTGCAACTTGAGCTACTTCGGCAAGCCAGGCGTTTAAATCATATTTACCTTGTTCATCATAGAACATAATTAAATGACTTCCTTCTAACACTCCTGTCTTCTTCCATTCTGATGTAGTCCTCACATCTATCACAGCAATGCCTTGTTGAATATGTTGTTTGAGCTCATGGCTCTCAATATTTAGAACTTCGTTCGCATAAGCAGTATCTGCGATACATAAAAAAATACAAATAAATAAATATTTAGTTACTAAACTTTTCATATAACTTATTTCCTATTTGCCGAAATTAAGTCGTATGCTTTTTGAATTTCTTGAGTTTTATTAGTCGCAATCTCAATCATCTCCTCAGGCAAACCTTTAGAAATTAATTTGTCTGGATGATTTTGGCTCATCAGCCTACGATATGCTTTTTTCACTTCTGAATCGCTTGCTGATTCACTAACACCAATTATTTTATACGCATCTTCAAGTGCAGAAGTAGATGTAACATAAGAATCATTTGTACCGTAAGACTTACGACTACGCTTACTGGCAAATAACATAGACTCCAATTGAGCTAGCAAAACGCCTGGATAGCCTAAAACACCACAAATATGTTTTAGAATTTGCTCTTCTTTGATGTTTTTAATTCCATCTGCGTAAGCAGCTTGCAATTGAATCTCAACAAACATCTGTAATAAAGCAATTTTACGCCCACATTTCTGGCGAAAATCCTGCAGCACTTCATCTAAATTATAATCTTCTTGCTTGCCTTGATTGAAATATTCAATTGCAGATATGCGTTGCTCTTTACTTAAACGCATCTGCTGCATAACTTGTTCAGCAAGCTGAATTTCTTCAGGTGAAACACGCCCGTCCGACTTTGAAATATGCCCCATTACCGAGAACGTTGCTGCAAAAAAAGCAGCTTGGGTTTGTTCTTGTGAACTACGATCAAATCCAATTCCAGCGAACTTTCCTGACGACCTAGTCCGATCCAACAGATAATGCCCCAGAAACAAACCAATTATGCCGCCCATCACGTCACCTAGTGCAAAACCTAAAGCGCTACCGAGTAATTTACCCCACCAGTTCATATAAATAGTTTCAATCTAGTATTTTTTAAGTTTATTATTTTTTTTTAACTTATTGCGCAAGTGCGGAAGCCTGCAAATACATCATTACGATCAGGTCCATAGTAATTACGTAACGTATTACGCAACATACGACTACGTGTCGTCCAAGCACCGCCACGTAGTACTTTTGTCTGCTCAAATAACGGCCTTGAATATTCGCTGTACCAGTCTGGAGAAAAGCCCGGATAAGGTTTAAATGTAGATGAGGTCCATTCCCATACATTACCAAACATTTGCCTACATCCAAAAGCATTGTCGCTTTTAGGGAAAGCGGCAACATTAACTGTGCCTAAATTTGTACAATCTAAATTTGCATCTATTCCATCTGGATTGATAATTTTTTCATAATGATTATCTTTCGCCACATTAGGATTAGATGCAGCCGCGAATTCCCATTCTGCTTCGGTTGGTAAACGTCGATTAGACCATTTACAAAAGGCTACTGCCTCATACCAACTTACATGCATTACAGCATGACTTGGCCTAAGAGATTCCCATACATCAAAAGTCTTTACATACCAATTATCATTGGAATCTTTTTTCCAATATACAGGATGTTGGAGGTTTTTTATTTTACGCCAGCGCCAAGCCTCATCGCTCCAATATTTTTCTTTTTTATAACCATCATCCTCTACAAATTCCAGATACTGCTCGTTACTCACTGCAAACTTAGCTATTTTAAAAGGTGCAACCTTAACTGCATGCGCCCATTTTTCATTATCAAAAATAAACTCATTCTTACGTTCAGCACCTAGCATAAATGATCCACCAGGAATGCTTATATCTTCATTTCTATTTACTGTATGATCGCTTTGCAAACTAGAATAATTTCTACTTTTGATAAAATTAGGTTTTGGATACGATAAGGTTTGACGCGTGTATATAAATGCTTCGTTATGCATATCTTCATGAAAAAGCGCTAACAGATAGAAATATTTTGCATAATCATCTAGTTCAATATTTCTAAGCAACTCAAGCTCGTATTGCAACACGCTACTCATATACTCAAATGTGTTAGCTAAACTAGGTAAAGGTAAATCCCAACGATCTTCATGCTGAATATTTATTGAATCAAACAACTCATCGGCTTTTTCATTAACGGCTGCTTGGCCTCCAAGATGACGCAACACCCAGGTTTCATGAAAATATGCGGCGTGCGCAATTTCCCATTTCAGAGGGTTTACAGTGGGCAAAACCTTACCCATCATTTCTTCGTCATTAAGCCCCTCTACCAGGGCTAAGGTTCTAGAACGTACATCAAGCAATGCTTTAGAAATATTATCTACTGTGGCAGTTAGGTAATTCACTATAAATATAGATCGGAATGAATGAAAATTATTCTCTAACCATACAATAGCGGTATGATATTTACACGCATGAAGATCATTATTATAACTCCTGCATTACCGAGTTCGCGTGCTGGAAATCGCGTTACCGCAGCCCGTTGGCAAAGCATATTGACAGAGCTAGGCTACAAAGTAACAGTGAAAACCAGCAGTGATGATATAACTCAAATTAGCAAAAAATATGACGCCATGCTTGCTTTACATGCATGGCGAAGTGCTACTGCTATTAATTATTTCAAACAGCACTTTCCGCATAAGCCGCTTATCGTCGCACTCACAGGTACAGACTTATATAAGTTCATAAAAAGCCATCCTAAACCTACATTACGTTCAATCAAACAAGCAGATGCTTTAATTACTCTGCATGACCTTGCCTATTTAGCGATACCAAAATCCGCACATAAAAAAGTCTACGTAATCTATCAGTCTGCTGATTTCATTCAACGCAAAATAACTAAAAATAAACGCAATTTTGATATTTGTGTAATAGGTCATTTAAGAGAAGAAAAAGATCCTTTGCGTACTGCTTATGCAGTGCGAAAACTACCCGATGATTCACGCATTAGAGTTTTGCATTTTGGTAAAGCGCATACATCCTCTTGGGCAAAACGCGCCAAAAAAGAAATGCAAATTAACTCTCGCTATACATGGCACGAAGAAGTGCCACACTGGAAAATAAATAAATTATATGCAAATGCTAACTTAATGGTGTTGAGCTCAAAAATGGAAGGCGGGGCAAATGTAATTTCAGAAAGCTGTGCAGCCGGACTACCGGTAATTGCATCAAATATAGATGGCTCAATAGGTTTGCTTGGGGAAAACTATCCAGGTTATTACCCATATGGCGACACAAAATCGCTACGTGACCTACTAATAAAAGCAGAAACAAATAAATTATATTTAGATAAGCTTACACAAGCCTGTCGAGCCAAAGCAAGTTTATTTGCTTATAAAAACGAGAAAAGTAATTTGAAAAAATTATTTAATAGTTTTTAATAAATATATTAAATATCAAATTTCTTTTGTATATATGATCACTTAATTGCATACATATATGTCAAAAAGCTAGCATTCGAGCACAAATTGACCTTATATCAATTCAATTAATTTGAAACATAATGAACTTTTAATTGTATCTGTTTGCAACTAGTCGTAGTGTATTCCTTGTAGGTGTTTTATAGGTTGTTTAAAGTCGCAGGCTGTTAAACAACAAATGTAGATCGACCTGGCGTAACTTAATATCAATGCCTTGAAAAAAGTAGAACCCTACTCAACGAGGCAAATTAACATCAACACGCAAGGCTCGGCACGCTAAACACCACAAAAAAAATAAGCCTGCAATGAAAGCCCGCCTCACACAAAATCCGCGGGCTTTCTTTATTTTAGTTAATGAATTTTATTCTAAAAACTCAGCAGACTTAATTGCTTATCGTGTAACTTGCTAAGTGTAAGTAAGCCCAAAATAGCACCTAATAATGCGAGTCCCATATCAGACTGTGTGTCCCATACATAACCTTGTGTAGCTAAAAATGCTTCAGCATCTTCCCCTACTGCGATTGCAGCCCACCACTCTATGAGCTCATAAAAGGCACTAAAAGCTAAGCAAAAACAAACTATGAAAAAAAACTGCCAAAAAGGCCGTGGAATAATGTTTTTACGTATAATGATTTCTCTAGCAATTAAAGCTGGCACGAAACCTTGTACTAGATGCCCAACTTTATCGTAATTGTTTCGTGCAAATCCAAATACATCTTTAAAGTAATCAAATAACGGTACTTCAGCATAGGTATAATGACCTCCCACCATAAGTATGACTGAATGTATAAGTATTAGAATGTAAACCAATGAAGTGAGACGAAAACTGTTATAGGTGATAAGCATTATAAGCAAACCAATCAATGCGGGCGACACTTCCAGAAACCAGATTAGTTGATCTTTAGGATTTATACCTGACCAAATTAGTACTAAAAAAAATATTGCTAGCCAAGAATATTTAATTTTGTATGCCTATTAGTTTATTTAGATATTACTCAAACCACATTCTTGGGTTTGCCTTAATTTTTTTTAAATCTTCTGGCGTACCCATGTCTATAATTTCTGCATCATGAATAAATACATGATCAAATTTTATTCCGTCTTTAAAAGCTATTTGAAAAACAGTGCCGACATGGCATTCTGTACGCTTATTTGTTTCGTATTCTACTAATAAGTCCTTTAAACAATGGTGCATATAGTCGCTAAAGCTTGGAGTCCATACCGCCAAAGCCCATGTCCACTTTAAAGTTGTACTGTTTGGTTTAATATCTAAATCACGAATCTTCTCGTCAACATCAAACACAACCATGTCCATCTTCTTGGGAGTGCCCGTTTTTATCAAGGCTAGCACGACTTCAGCTTCTGTTTCCTGCTGTTTTTGCATTATCGCTTTAAGTGCTGATTTGGGTTTAATCAAAATATCAGGAAACCCTAACGCAACATGATATTTGTCCTTAACTAAACTATATGCCTTATCTAATGTATACGGTGGTCCAAATGTATCTTCACAGTAAATATAGTCAAGATTAACTCCATATTCTTTTCCAGTTGATAACTTTTTTTCGATATCTTTTTTATTTTTCTTTGTAATTACACAGACATTAGAAATACCTGATTGAGAAAATGTATCCAACAAACATTTACAAACTGGGCGTGAAATTGTTTTTCCATTATCGCTTTCAAAGGTAAAAGGATAAATTTCTTTACTTCCTGAAACCATTTTTAATCTAGTCCCATGCCCAGCAGCGGGAATAAGGCCAATATACTTTTCACTGATGCTTTTCAATTTCTTGCTTATTTAATTAATGATTTATGAATATAGATTCTAACGAGTCACTTTCTTTCTGCACTGTACCAACCACACATGCATGCTTATATCCAAGATTTTGTAGCTCGACAATACATGCATCTTGATGATGAGCCGGTACGGTTGCAAGTAATCCTCCAGCGGTTTGTGGATCAAATAGTAGTGGATAAAGCTCATGTTTTACCGCTATATTTTGATTTTTAATCGCACGCCTAAGGCGAATATTTGAGGGTTGCAAGGAACTAAATATTCCCAATTGCATGGTTTCTAATGCACCTTCAAGAATTGGCAATTTATTTAAATCTATACTGATATCGACTTGTCCGGCTCGAACCATTTCGACCAAATGACCTAACACTCCAAAGCCTGTCACGTCCGTGCAGGCATGCACTTCATATTTATATAAACACTGTGCTGCAGCATGATTTGATTGAATCATGGATTCTATTGCATATGTAATCCAACGGCCTTTCGATTT
>JABDMD010000030.1 GCA_013001685.1 Gammaproteobacteria bacterium
CTATATGCCCCTCTAACCACCAGCCATCCAATGCACTCAAATGCGGCACCCCATTAAATGCTGCTTTAATCCCACTTGTACCAGATGCCTCCATCGGAGGCATTGGAGTATTAAGCCAAATATCTACACCAGAGGTTAGATATTGCGCGGCGCACATATCATAATTTTGCACATAAATTACTCGCACAGCACCAGATAACGAATCTATATATTCATGTAATTTACGTATTAATACTTTACCTTGCTGATCTAATGGATGAGCTTTTCCTGCAAAAATTATTTGAAATGGGAAGCGCTTACAGATATTTTTTATACGCTCAATGTCAGTAAACAGCAAATCAGGTCTCTTATAACTCGTCATCCTACGCGCAAAACCTAGCGTACAAGTTTCCAAGCTAATTTCTATACCTGTCTCCTCTTTTATATACGTGCTGAGATTATGCTTAGAATCTTGATGCGCTGCCCAGATTTCTTGCTCTGGTATTTGATCAGCGCGAATTAATACTGAGGGTTGATGCATCCACTCTGGTAGGTATCGATCATAAAGTTTAGCTATAGGTGCAGACGTCCAAGTTCTTGGGTGTACACCATTGGTAATTGCATTTACTTTGTATTTAGGGAACTGTTGGCGCGCAATTTGCGCATGCTTTGGGCTTACACCATTTATACGTCCACTAAGACTCAATGCTAACTGAGTCATATTTAAATCATGTTGTCCTGCTAATATTTTAAGTTCGCTAATATCAAAATAATCCCCTAAGACTTGCTCAACTAATGAGTAAGGAAATCGATCATGCCCTGATTTCACCGGTGTATGTGTTGTAAATACACATCGTTCTTTTACTCTTCCTATATCAAAATTACATTCGCCAGGCCCAACCATTTCTTTTGGCTGCCTGTATCGACGTAATATTTCTAATGCTAATAACGCAGAATGTCCTTCATTTAGATGAAAAGTATGTGCTTCAAATCCAAGCGCGCCTAATAGACGCATACCACCTACTCCCAATACAATTTCTTGTTTTAATCGATATTTATCATCTCCACCGTAAAGCACATCTGTAATGGCGCGATCTTGTGGTTGATTTTCTATCACATCTGTATCTAAAAGTAATATTGGTATTTCGTATCCTGAAATACCAGATAAAACATATAACCAAGGTCTCACCCAAACCTCTCGCCCTTCTATATTAATAGATATCTTTGCACGCAATGGCTGTGCCCAATCATCCGGCTGCCAAGGGTCAGGATATTCAACTTGCTCTCCGTTTCCATCAATTTTTTGTAGAATATATCCAGCCCGCGAAATCAAAGTAACAATCACTAGTGGTATTTCTAAATCTGCAGCAGAACGTGCAGTATCGCCTGCGAGAATTCCTAAACCACCACTGTAAGTATGAATTTCAGGACGTAATGCCACCTCCATACTAAAATATGCAATTCGCGGTGAATATGTAAATTGATCTAGAGGAGTCACTTTAATAAATTTAAATTATACAATTTAGAATTTTTCGACCGACCAATACCATGACAATAATGTTAAAATATATTTCTCCCAACCTTCTATCTATGCTGTTAAAACGAATCAAATTTTTAGTTATCCCGACTCATTAGTAATTACATTTTTACTAGAGTAACCAAGCTTAATTACTTATATATTGATGAATATCAATATGAAATCACCTATACACCATTTAACAATTATGAAAGTTGATTTTTCTGATTACTATATTTAGTCTGTTTCATAGTTATAAACTTATACGCTTCGATCACCAATAATATGGTTAAAGACATACTCAAAAGGTAAAACCACTGATTTATGGACACAGGTTGAATATGCAAAACATCGCGAAGGATAGGCGTATACATTGCAGCAATATGCACCAACTGTGCTGTAATTGTCCCAAACAGCAAGAATGGATTACCAAATAGATTATGATTAAAAATAGATCGAGTCTCAGAGCGACTGTTAAATGCCTGGATATTTAAAAACAAAACCATTAATAACAATGTAAAGTTACGCGCCTGTTCCACAGAATAGCCTGCATCAATAGAAAAACGGAAAGTAAGAAATGCCAAGCCTCCTATTACAAATGCAGAAATCAATACTTTTTCTAACATTGCTTTATTAAATATTTTTTCTTGCGGAGATCGAGGCGCTTTATTTAATTCATCACCTTCTGCTGGCTCAAATGCAAGAGCAATATCTTGGATACCGTTTGTAACTAAATTTAGCCAAAGAAGTTGAACTGCAAATAATGGAATTGGCAATCCACTTAGCAAAGCAAGTGTAACTAATACAATTTCTGCCGCCCCAGCCGATATCAACAAAAATATTACTTTGCGGATATTTGCATAAGCAACTCGTCCTTCTTCTAATCCCGAAACAATTGAAGCAAAATTATCGTCAGTTATTATCATGTCAGAAGTTTCTTTCACAATGTCACTGCCTCGCTTCCCCATAGCAATACCTACATGAGCAGCTCGCAAAGCGGGCGCATCATTTGCACCATCCCCGGTAACCGCTACGTAATGACCATTTTTTTGCATGGCATGCACAATATCGAGTTTCTGTTGGGGCTCAACTCTTGCAAATACACGCGCGTTATTGATTGAATCTTGTTGTTTATTTTTTAACTCTTTTGTTATCTTCCTAATATCTGCACCGGTAATTACTTGGCTAGGGTCAGTAGCTAAATCTAATTGTTGAGATATCGAATATGCTGTTTCAGGATGATCACCAGTAATCATTGCAACTTCTATACCGGCTTGGCGGCATGCTTTGATAGCATTTTTCGCTTCTGGACGTAACGGATCTATCATCGCTACTAAGGCTAAAAAAGTGAGATTTTGTAAGTCTTTTACTGATATTTTTTTTTCATCCTTTAGTTCGGTAATTCCAGCTGCAAGCGCCATGACTCTAAAGCCTGCTTTTGCTAAACGAGTAGCCTCATTCTCAAACCACTCACGATCAAACGCTTGATTACCACTCATGGTGTCCATAGAGCTACACATTAATGCAAGCTCTTCAAACGCACCTTTCACATAAACAACTATATTAGAATCTACATGATGTGCAGCCGCTGAAAAACGATTCTCAGATTCATAAGGCATCACCGCAACTTCAGGATACTTTTCAATTGCTTTTGTACGTGTCACACCAAGTTTATGTGCCATAACTAACATGGCGACATCAACTGTATCGCCGTGATGTACCCAACTATGATTGCGTCGCCCTAGAAAGCCTTCATTAGCGATAACTGCAGCAAGACCAACTCTGGACAAAAGCTCCATCTGCTTGAGGCTGCAGTCCATTCCATCAAAACATTGAGGAATTCCGCTTGGATCAGTTCCTTCTCCTGTTAGTAAAATTGGAGTTTCATTCGGTAAAATAATTTGAACTGCAGTAATTTCATTTACAGTTAAAGTACCTGTTTTATCTGAGGCAATCATGGTGCAAGAACCCAACGCCTCAACAGCTAGCAAACGACGCACAATAACACTTCGTTTAGCCATGCGCCGAACACCTATAGCTAATGCCACTGTCAATGCAACAGGTAGCCCTTCAGGAATTGCGGCAACCGCTAAAGCCACAACGATAAAAAATATATCTTGCATAGCATGTCCTTGGTAAAACATTGCTATTCCAATCAAGATTACGGTTATACCGATTGCGATCGCGATATTTATAGTAAAACTCTCCATACGCGCTACTAATGGTGGTTTTACATCTTTATCAACGATGACAGCCTCTGCAATTTGACCGAGCTGAGTACGCAACCCCGTTGCAGTGACCACACCCTCAGCTCGTCCTTTCAATACCAAGGTACCTTTGAAGGACATATTTAGTTGATCTGCTACTAATGCTGGTTCAGACAACACTATAGAAGAATCTTTTGTTACTGGAGTCGATTCACCAGTTAATAATGACTCATCTATCTGAAGATCGTGACTGGTCATTAACCTAGTATCCGCAGGAATTTTATCTCCCGACTGAAGTAATATGATGTCGCCTGGAACAAGTTGATCTGCATTTATTTCTAATGCCTCACCATCACGAATAACGTGCGCATACTCAGGTATAAATTCACGAAGACTTATTGCGCTTTTTTCAGCACCATATTCTTGTATGCAACCAATCACAGCATTAATAAGCAAAATTGTAAAAATAAATGCAGCATCCGTTAATTCCCTAAGCAATAAAGATATAAATGCTGCAGCGAGTAAAATATATATAAATGGGTCCAGAAACTGCCTTATAAATATTAATATAAGACTAATATTTTTTGTTTGAGGAAGCACGTTGCGACCAAATCTTGCTAGGCGAGTATCAGCTTCTTTTTGGCTTAAGCCAGAATGTGTTGTATTCAACTCACTTAAAACTGTATTTAAGTTAAGTGCGCATGCATCTTGACTTAAGTTTGGACTGCTATGTTGATTTTTCAATGGAGAGTTCATGGTTATCAATAAACGTGCTTATATAAGTTGATTGATATTTTTTTAGTTTCGACTTTATTTACATGAGACATCGTTGCCAATTAGCGACCTGGATTCAAGCTTATTGATCTATTGCAAAATCAAATAGGAATAGTATGATTTTTTGGATAATCTGATGGAGACTTATCCACATATATCTGAATCTGGTGAAGTATTCTTGCTCGAAGCCTCTACCCTATCCTCAAACCCAAGATTATTAAATTCTAGAGCATAACGCGACATAATCAGTTTCATAATAGTAAAATGCATTTGGCTAATAAATAGGATCACACTAAAACAAAACTATAAACGGTGGCAACTGCTAATATATTGAGTTATATCAATTTCGTATTTAAAAAATAGACAGAAAATATTAGGTATACAATTACCAATACAAAGTTACTAGGTTATTTACTATGCAAATCCTTGCAGGAGATGTAGGTGGAACGAAAACGTCATTAATACTAAGTGAGCATTTAGGCTCTAATATCCGGACAATATACAAACATACTTATCCAAGCCAGAATTACTCTGATTTTTATTGCATTCTCGATGAATTTTTTCATCAAGTTGCAAAATTTAATGCCTTACCAAAAGCTGCTTGTATAGCAATTGCAGGACCTGTTCAAAATGGAAAAGTGAAAGTTACCAATCTGCCTTGGATTGTCAGCGAACAAATACTCAAAGAACGTTTTAATATTGATGTCGTAAAACTAATCAATGACTTTCAAGCAGTAGGTTATGGGCTTACCACGCTTGATAATAATGAGCTCGAAACATTACAAGCAGGAAAACCTGAAAATGAAGGACCAAAAGCACTTATAGGCGCAGGAACAGGTTTAGGTATAGGAATTATTATTTCTGACCTTAATGATATAAGAGTTCTACCATCTGAAGGTGGACGTACAGACTTTGCGCCTCGCAATGACTTAGATATTGAGCTCTTGCAATTTTTAATGCACCACAAAAAAAGAATTGCATGTGAAGAAATTCTATCGGGCAAAGGCTTAGTAAAAATCTATAATTTCCTTAAATTAAAAAATACAGCAAAAGAATCAGCTGAATTACACAATAGATTAAAATTTAATGACCCTGCGGCTGAAATAAGCGCTTATGGGCTATCAGGTAAAGACCACCTTGCAGAAGTAACACTTCATTATTTTACGCAACTTTATGGGGCACAAGCAGGAAATATAGCTTTAACCATACTTGCTACAGGTGGCGTATATATAGCCGGCGGAATAGCGCCTAAAATTATCAATAAACTTAAAGATGGGACTTTTATAGACTCATTCAATGATAATCCAAAAATGAATAAGATACTAAAGAACATACCAGTACATGTTGTCCTAAATACAGCAGTAGGACTAAAAGGCGCTCAACTTGTAGCAAATACATTATCTAAGAACTAAACAAACAGCTCAACTACAGAGTCATGCAATCTTCAGCGCAATTCCTCATTACTATTGGCGGCATTTTACTGCTTTCAATCGCAGCAGGTTCAATAGCAAAACGTACATTTTTACCTAGAGTAACCCTCTTACTTATTTTTGGAATCATTATTGGAAAAGATGTATTAGATCTAATTCCTACTGTAGTCAGTACACAATATGAAATACTTGCCAATATCGCATTATCTATGGTGGGTTTTCTTATCGGCGGGAAACTCTCTCGTAAATCAATGAAAGGTACGTTAAATAAAACTTTATGGATAGCTAGTTTAGCTGTTGTTGCTACTGTTTGCGCAGTCAGCATTGGTTTATATTTGATTGGCATGGAAATTCAGCTTGCGATATTACTAGGATGCATAGCAACAGCGACTGCACCTGCAGCCACAATGGATGTCATATCTCAATCAAATTACAAAGGTCCTTTTACCAACTTGCTTATTTCTATTGTTGCTATTGATGACGCGCTCGGTCTTATTGTATTTAGTATCGGCATCGTCTTTGTTGGCACACTAACAAGCACTGAACATTTAATTAATTCTATTTTAGATGTCTTCAGAGAAATTGGTGGTGCAATTATATTAGGCACTGTTATTGGACTACCGGCTGCATATTTAACTGGGCGGTTGAAACCAGGACAGCCTATGTTAGTTGAGGCTCTTGGACTAGTATTTTTATGCGGAGGATTAGCTATCTGGCTGAATGTATCTTTTTTGATCGCATCAATTGTCATGGGCAGTTTAATTGCTAATTTTGCAAAACATCATGACTATCCTTTTCATGAAATTGATGACATTGAGTGGCTATTTCTAATTATCTTTTTCACTTTAGCAGGCGCTTCACTTTCACTTGAAGCGCTCACAAGTATTGGAGCTGCAGGAATCACATACATTATTTTCCGTATTATTGGCAAACTATTAGGTGGCTACATAGGAGCTAAAATAAGCAGTACTGATAATCTCACCCAACGCTGGATTGGACCTGCCATGCTACCTCAAGCAGGTGTAGCAGTAGGCATGGCACTAGTAGCATCTAGTCAATTCCCTCAATACCAACAATTATTATTATCTATAGTAATAAGTACGACTATCTTTTTTGAAATCCTAGGACCAGTAATTACACGCTATGCAATAAAACGAGTACAAATATCTAACACAGCACCTTTAGATTAAAGCCAATTTTAATCGCTTAGCCTAACTTTTACTTTATATTGATGCAGGTCAATATGCATACTAAAAACTTGTAACACTATTGACTCAGAGATAAACATTGGAACAGGAGGAAATAATGCCAACCACAGTAAAATCAAGTAAGGCTATACAAAAGAAGAAGCCAGTCTTATCTGTTAAATCGAAAAAAACCAGTAGCCGTACACCAAATCAAGACTACCAAGAAATGATCGCCGAAGCAGCTTATTACAAAGCGGAGCAACGCGGATTTATACCAGGCTTTGAAGAAGAAGATTGGCTAGACGCAGAAAACGAAATACTAGCAATGTTAAAATTGCACTAGTAATCAGCATAATTATTAAATATCCAACCTACTGTATATAAATTAAATATGCCACCAATGTGACGATTTATCCTAATTGTTCGGATTGACGCTGAGTGTGAACAAAAACTTCATTCGCGCATTATCTCCTCAATCTAGGTGCTCACGCATTATGCCAGGGGTAAATGAGCTTACTCCAAAGCAACTTCATTATTTCACACATAACAATC
>JABDMD010000034.1 GCA_013001685.1 Gammaproteobacteria bacterium
CAAGGCCAAAACCGCGTCTATTTTGATGAAGAATGTTTTCTGCGTGGATCAAACGGAAGATTTCAAATCGATAATCTTATTCCGGTCTCCGGAGTGGGAGTCATTGTAGGCGCCAGCAATGAGAATAACTCATTAAGCAATGTCACAACTAGTGTAGATAACATACAAAAACGCCTAAAGTTTTTATAACTAATTTTTTTTTTACAATTTATAATTTACATGAAAACCAGCCTTTGTCGGTGGAAGCGGTGAATTGAAACACCCGCCCATCAATGGTTTCACGATCAAAGACTTCTTAAATGGCTTGTACCGCGATCGGGGTGAGCATGACCACTTTAGGTTTCTTGTTATTATGTTCCGAACCTGGGATACGAATGTGTGCGGGCGCTTCAAAACGAATTCATTCTTATAGTTTAATGTCCGCTTACGACCCAAAGCGGACATTCTATTGTTAAATATCAAGCGGATTATCAACTCCACAAAAAGATTTTTCATATTCCTTCGCTCTGTACTCCAATGTAAATCGAGTGTAATGCTCATCGAGAACAGCTCGATCGATGTGACCCGTTTGACGCTGTCGTAGATCGTCAGCGATTCCACGTTCTCTTTGTTGACTTGCATTCTCTGCTCTCAGATTATGAACTGTCAGGTGAGGGCGACCTAACACCTCGGTTGCGGCTTGCTTAAAAATACGCCAAAGATAACCGGCTTTTCCTTTATCTGTTTTCGGTGAAAACTGAAATACACGACCGTCTTCAGTATCCCGATCCATCAGAAGCTCTAGAACTTTTGATGCTGCAGGTGTCAGCATGACAATTTTAGTCTTTTTGTTTTTATGCTGTTTATCTGGTAGTTCAATATGAGGGGTTTGGGATAAATGAACGAAATCTTTTTTTAGTTTAATGACCTCACCTTCACGCATGCTGGTTTCATATAAGAGTATAAGTGCTAAGAAACAATCAAAATCTCGATCACGAATCCAACGTGCCATTTTTTGGAATTCTTCATGTTGAAGAGGTTTTTGGTCTCGTCGCCCTCTTATTTCAGATTCGACGCGTGTATCCGCAGGAAAGTCCGCTTTAATCGGCCACTCAATGGGGTTGGGTTTCCAATCATAATGCGCACGGGCAAATTCTAATACTTGGATCACGGCTCGGACTTCTTTTCGAGCAGTGGTCACACTGGTCCTTTCTTCATCGACTCTCTTATATGCGTGTTGCGTCATGGTGCCAGAGGTGAAGTAGGCGAGGCGTTCCTTTTTAAAGCGGTCCCTTAGGCGATGATAAATTGTATGGGGATTATCTTTGTAGGACTTGTGGCGGTTTGCCTTAAGGTTGATATAATCATCCGCGATATAATAGAAGGAAGGGTCAGAAGAAGCAGTTAACTCTTCTTTTGTGGGTCGATGCTCCTCATCCGTGGGAGACTTTTTAGGGTCTAAAGTACGAAGATAACTCTCTTGCTCAATATGCCATTGTTCTGCAGCATTTTTATCTTTAAAACGCTTTTGCAAACGATGCCCATTGCGCTGAATAGTAGCTTTATATTTATTTCGACTTTGTTCAAAAACGATGCCCATAATATGATCCTATTTAATAAGAGTAATAAATTTAAATGGGAACACCTTTAGTAGGATTCTAAAATCCGATAACTGGTTGTTTCATTGATAATCTGGGATAGCAAAACCTGCCGGCCCAGCCAATTTTCTGTCATCCTAAATGGCGTATTAAAAAAAATAGAGAGACATTAACTCATTATGCTCCGTCAAAGATCCTTGCCTGCAGATAGCAATTTAATGGTGTTTTCCGGTAACGCACACCCAAAACTTGCACGGGATGTTTGCGATGATTTAAACATTCCGCTTGGAAAGGCTTTTGTAAGCCAATTTAGTGATGGCGAAGTGCAAGTTGAAATTCAAGAAAATGTTCGTGGTAAAGATGTCTTTGTAGTGCAACCTACCTGCATACCAACCAATGACAATGTCATGGAGTTGTTGATAATGATAGATGCACTAAAACGTTCTTCAGCGGAACGCATCACGGCGGTGATGCCGTACTTTGGTTACTCGCGACAAGACCGTCGTGTGCGATCTATTCGTGTTCCTATATCTGCCAAGGTTATTGCAAACTTGCTACAGGTAGCAGGAGCGGATCGTGTATTAACTGTGGATTTGCATGCCGATCAAATTCAGGGTTTTTTTGATATACCAGTGGATAATATTTATGCCTCGCCGATTTTACTTGGCGATGTATATAAACGTAAAGACCCTAACTTAATTGTGGTGTCTCCAGACGTAGGTGGTGTGGTGCGTGCCCGAGCACTTGCAAAAAGATTGGATGATGCAGATTTGGCGATTATAGATAAACGTCGCCCTGAGGCGAATAAATCAGAAGTTATGCATATTATTGGTGAGGTAGAGGGGAAATCCTGCTATATCATCGATGATTTAGTCGATACGGCAGGCACGTTATGCGCTGCAGCCACTGCACTTAAAGAACATGGGGCCATAAGTGTTCGGGCATATGCCACTCATCCGGTCCTTTCTGGTAAGGCAATTGGAAACATTGAGAATTCTGTACTGGATGAATTGGTAGTAACTGATACAATTCCGCTCCGCGAAGATGCTATGCACTGTACTCGAATCCGTCAGGTTGAGGTGTCAGGGCTGGTCGCTGAATCAATGCGCAGAATCAATAATGAAGAGTCCGTTAGTACCCTATATATGGATTAAGGTATATGGGCTGACAGCTAGTTAGTAGCAGAAAATAAGGGAAAGTTTGGAGTAATAGAATGAGTGTCGATTTCACATTAAGTGCAGAGTTACGAAACGAGAATGAGCTTGGCAAGGGCGCTAGCAGAAGATTGCGTAGTATGGGTAAAATCCCAGCCGTTATTTATGGTGGTGGAGAAGATCCAGTATCCGTAACTTTTGACCATGACAAGTTAATACATAGTCTCGATCAAGAGGCTTTCTATTCTCATATTCTTACAGTTGATGTTGCGGGGAAATCACAACGTGCAATTTTGCGTGGTTTACAACGTCATCCATGCAAGCCAACCGTTTTACATATGGACTTATTGCGTGTTCGTGAAGACACAGCAATTAATGTACATGTACCGTTGCACTTCTTAAACGAAGATACTTGCCCAGGCGTTAAGCTTGAAGGCGGCGTAATCAGTCACAACATCGTTGAAATTGAAATTTCATGTTTACCTAAAGATCTACCAGAATTTATTGAAGTAGATACTGCTCTATTAAAAATAAATGATTCATTGCACCTCAGTGATATCAAAGTTCCTGATGGTGTCACGATTGTTGAGCTCGCATATGGTGAAGGTCACGACCATGTTGTCGTATCCGTACACGTTAAGCGCGCTGCAGAAGTAGAGCCAGAAATAACTGAGGAAGTTGTAGAAGGTGAAGCGGCTGAAGGTGAAGAGCCTAAGGCGGTGGGCGATGATAAGGGTGAAGATAAATCATCTGGAGATGATTCATAACTTCTTTTACCTAGTGTTTTTACTCACTTGTGTCTAAACATAAAGGCATACGTCTAATTGTCGGTCTTGGCAACCCAGGCGAAAAACACGAACAAACCCGGCATAACGCCGGGTTTTGGTTTGTGGACACCCTCGCCGCAAAAGTAAACGCAAGCTTTAAGCAAGAAACTAAATTTAAAGGTGAAGTTGCGTACTTTTCATGTCAGGGTGAAAAGATCTGGTTACTCAAACCTTCTACCTATATGAATGATAGCGGTGAATCATTACGACCTTTCTGTGATTTTTATAAAATTCCTACCGAACAAATTTTAGTAGCGCATGACGAGATTGATTTGCCTAACGGCGAAGTAAAAATTAAATGGTCAGGTGGTCATGGTGGCCATAATGGTTTGCGCAGTATATTTGCACATTTAAATAAAGATTTTTGGCGTTTGCGGATAGGGGTGGGTCATCCAGGGCATAAAGATAAAGTAGTGGGTTATGTGCTCAAACAAATCAATAAACAAGATCGCGAAGAAGTTGATAATGCGATTATAGATGCAATGAACACATTAGATGAATTTGTGGAAGGTGATATGGAAGCGGCGATGAGAAAGCTGCATACCAAAACCTAGGGTAAAACAATTATGGGATTTAAATGTGGAATAGTGGGCTTGCCAAACGTTGGCAAATCAACTTTGTTTAATGCCTTAACTGCTACTGAAATTGCAGCAGAAAATTATCCGTTCTGCACTATCGATCCTAATGTCGGTATTGTGCCAGTGCCTGATCCGCGTTTGGATAAGCTTGCCAGTATTGCAACTTCAGAAGAAATTATTCCTACCACAATAGAGTTTGTAGACATTGCAGGTTTAGTTGCAGGCGCATCTAAAGGTGAAGGTTTGGGCAACCAATTTTTAGGACACATACGTGAAACCGATGCGATTGCGCATGTAGTGCGATGTTTTGATGATGAAAATATCATTCATGTAGATGGCAAAGTGGATCCTTTATCGGATTTGGAAACCATTTATACAGAATTGATATTGTCGGACTTAGAATCGGTTGAAAAAGCAATAGCTAGAGTAGAGCGCGTCGCGAAGTCTGGTAATAAAGAAGCACTGGCGCAGCTCGACTTATATAAAAAACTAAAAGAGCACTTAGAAAACGAAGAAGTTGCATTTACATTTAGTGTTAGCAAAGAACAAATGCCTTTAATTCGCGAACTACAATTAATTACTGCCAAGCCTACATTTTATATTGCCAATGTTGCAGAAGATGGATTTGAAAATAATCAACATTTAACTAATCTTGAAGAGCTTGCTAAGAAAAGATCTATCCAAGTAATTCCAGTATGTGCACAAATCGAAGCGGAAATAGCGCAGCTTGATCATGATGAACAACAAGAATATTTATCTGAACTAGGTTTAAAAGAGCCAGGACTGAATCGAGTAATTCGAGCCGGTTATGAATTGCTTGGATTACAAACTTTTTTCACTGCTGGCCCAAAAGAGGCAAGAGCTTGGACGGTTTCCAAAGGCGCCACCGCCCCTCAAGCGGCTGGCAAGATCCACACCGATTTTGAGAAAGGTTTTATTCGTGCTGAAGTAGTAGCCTATCAGGATTATGTGAATGCTAATGGCGAAGCTGGAGCTAAAGATGCTGGAAAATGGCGGCTAGAGGGAAAGGATTACCTCATGAATGAAGGAGATGTCGTGCATTTTAGGTTTAATGTATAAAAGTAAAAACTTGCATGAATCCTTTTGTTATACACTTGAGGCTCAATGTGTAGGACTTAAATACCTAGAACTGGATCTGTAATAAATAGGTTAGATTTAGGTAGAATTGACACTAAGCGCGGCTTTTTATAAGGTCCGCCATCCAATCAAATATGGCTATGTAGCTCAGCTGGTTAGAGCACAGCATTCATAATGCTGGAGGCGGTGGTTCGAGTCCACCCATAGCCACCAATTTCGAAACTAAGTAATTGTTTTTATTAAATCGCATTAGGCGATCGCAACGCTGAATTTCTTTTTTGTGCTCAACAAAGCACAACAAGTCCGTCATAAGTCCGTCAATAATAATTTATAATGTTTTCTAACGACCCAAAGCAGACATAAACAATTTTTAGAAAAGGTCAAACATTGCAAATACTTAATTTAATCGCACTAATAATTTTAATAGTTGCTGTCTGTTCTTCTTTTTCTGTAACAGCCGATTCTAACCATCAATTTGTTTTGATTTCCGAGGTTGAGTGGGAGCCACTAAACCCTGCTCGTGGAAATAAAAGCCCTCAAGCTGGAACCCTTTGGGGTGATCGTAATGGAGCTGAACCCACTGGTTTTTTAGTAAAGTTTACAGACGGTTTTCTTCACCTCCTCACATTCATAATATTGCATATCGCGGAGTTGTTATTAGAGGTCACATTCATAATGATGATCCTGATGCTGAAAACATGTGGATGCCATCTGGTTCTTTCTGGACGCAGCCTGCTGGAGAAATTCACATTACTTCTGCCAAGGGCAGTAACAATCTAGCCTATATAGAGATTGATAAAGGGCCGTATCTAGTCCTTCCTACAAAAGAGGCATTTGATAGCGGAGCAAGACCCATTAACGTAGACGAATCAAATATTGTTTGGATTGACCAACCAGGAAACTCTGCAAATTCTAGTGAACCTAAGATGGCTTACCTTTGGGGCAAACCTGATGATAAACAATTGTATGGGGCTCTTGTCCGGTTACTCCCTGGATTAACTACGAATATTAGTAGCAGTGGTTAAATATTTCACGCAGTTGTAATCAAAGGGCAACCACATTACCACGCTAGTGAAATAGAAGTTAAAAACTTGGAGGCGGGCAGCTATTTCAATTCAAAGGGAAATTCAGTTCATAAGATTTCGAATAAAAAGGAAGAAGACATCATCCTATATGTGCGCACGAACGGTATGTTGGAGTTTACTCAGTAATGTCCGCTATTGGCCGAAAGCAGACATTTATTCTATATACAAGCTACGTCTATAACTGGAACAAAGAAGTATCGTTGAAATTATAAAATAGCTGCATACAAGCATAGGTCCGGCGGGTAAATCGCTGATCAAAGAAACAAGTAATCCTATAAAAATACTTAAGAGTGCTATTGTGTAACCCACCGATAGTTTTGTTTTTTCCTTTAATTTACTGACCCCAAGTGCAGGTATGATTAAGCTTGCGAATACAAGATAAACTCCTGCGATTTGAACTGAAAAGGTGATGGCAATAGGGAAGATGAAATAAAAAACTAAAAAGTTATTATTTCTGCTGGTGAACCATATCAATAATAATGCTGCGTACATAATCATGGTAATAATGATGTCTGGCCACCATGTGGCCCAAAGTATTTGTCCGGTTAATAGTTTTTCCATCACTTCTGCACCGTGGGGGTCATGGCTTAGCAGTAAAATAGCGATGGATGCGGTAAATACATAAATGGCTCCGATCATGGCTTCTAAGTGTTGAAACTTTTTCGCTTCTAGCCAGGCAAATAAGCCGCCTCCTGAAAGTGCAAACACTAGTGCGAATATAAGAGAGTAGATGCCCTCCGCGTTATTAAAGACTAGATGACCGATGACTACACCCAGTGCTGCAATTTGGGCAATGGCTAAGTCGATAAAAATGATGCCACGTTTTAATACTTCAATACCTAAGGGCACATGGGTTGAGGCCACTAAACATCCCGCAGCAAAGGCGGGCAGGAGCAATATTAATTGTTCCGATGATATGTTCATGCGTCTGTACCAAGTAAAATGCGTAGCGTTTCTTCAAACAGAGACTCCAGGTCTTTAGCCTTTTCATTTCCGCCTACGGTATAGGGCAACTCGATCACGGGGATGTCGGAATGCTTAGATAACCAAGCTGCGGCTTTGTTTTGTTGGTAGGGAGTTAATAAAATCCCTTTGATGTTTAGATCCTGTACTGAGTTAAGCACCGTTTCTAAATGTGAAATGCGTGGCGGGATGCCGGGTACAGGTTCAAGCGTGGCTATTCGATTGAGTTTCAGCCATTCAAGTAGGTAGATCCAATTACTGTGGTAGACCACAACGTTTTTATTGTTTAGAGATAAGGTTTGCTGCTCCCATCGATCAATATTGCTTAACCAATGGGTATGAAAATCCTCAAAGTTTTTGTTAAATAGTTTTGCTTGTTGCGGTAAAAGTTTAGCTAGGCGTTTACTTAGTTCATCTGCGATTAGTATTAGATTATGCGGGTTTAAATGAATATGCGGATTGCCTTCGCTATGCACGTCGCCCATTGAGCGATCTACCGCTTCGGGTATTTCTAGTCGCATCACGTAATCGCTGGCCATTAAATGACCTACGTTGCCAGGCTGCACTTTGGGGTCACCCGCTTTTTGTAATAAAACAGGTAACCAACCTGATTCAAGCGATGCACCAGTACAGAACACAAGGTCTGCTTTACGCATCTTGGCTAAAAAACTTGGCCTTGCACGTAGATGATGTATGTCTTGTGCTGCATTACTAGCAGCGTAGACCGAAACCTGTGTACCACCAATTTCTTTTGCAAGCGCACCCCATTCAGGTGCGCAGGCAAAGATATTTAATTGGGCAAACGCCGAACTTGGTAATAGTACAAGTAACAGCAAAAGCTTTATCAAAAATAATAGAAAACGTTTATGTATATTCATCTCTAACACTCTTTAGAATGGATGAGCGGCATGTGCGCCCATGCTCATAATGTATTGAAGTGTTATTTGATGATCACGATTGTTATCGGATAGTTCTTCTGCGTTGTATTGCAAGCGTAAACGACTAAATTCACTATTGGTCCAATCGGCCATTAGCGAGAAGCTTTTTGGATCGTGATTTTGATCATCCAACGCTGTTCCAAGTAATGCAGATGGAACACTACCTGGGTTAAGTTGGCTATAGCGCGCGCCTAACCTCCATTGTGGGTGAAACTTATACACGCCTTGTGCATACCAACCCGATTGATCTTCGTCATATGAAACGGGACCCGAGCCTGCCGCTAGATCATCGTAGACACCATCTTCATCGCGACGCATATATTCGGCTTGTAGAATTAATTCTTTATCGCGGTTGTTGCCGGTAGGCGCCCAGATGTAACGACTGTCAACGATATACATTTTGTTATCACCAACAAACTCTAATTCATCTTCATTACTGGATCGCTCTAAGTCATCGACTTGTAAAGTTGATAAGCCCAATCGCCAGGCAGAGTTGTCTCCAACGTCACCACCGATGCGTCCAAATGCAGTCCATGCACCAATATTAGAATCACCTTCGCCACCACCGGGAAAGTCACTACCGCGAAATAATCCAAAGCCTAACTCAGTATATAAATCTGTAGGGGCAATCCATGAAGCTTGGATGCCATCATCGTTGTATTGTTTGTTAAGAAATACACGATACGGTAATGGACGATCAGTAAAGTCATCTGCATGGCTATGGTATTCATTTAAGTAACCAATTGACGCGAAAAATCGACCTGCCTTGGCATTAACCCCAAAAGGTAGGGCTAACGTTTCAATATACGCTTCTTCCAGTTCTACTTGAGTGCCATCTTCTTGTACTAAAGCAATCGTTGAGCTCCCTCGAAATTTGTCATCGATGCTTGCTGCCAGGTTAATTTCAGTTTCATCAAGCGTAAAGCCTTCTGAAGATCGTTCACCTTCTTCTCCTACCGCAAAGCCTGAAAATTCAGAGTTACGTTTCGAAAAACTATTATATTTTCCTTGCAGGATGGCGCCAATCGATGGATTGAAGTCATTAGAGCCAATGTTGCGTTGGCTAGTGGCAGGTGCACTTGCTACTTGAGCCGCCGGTGCTTGATTTTTAATTTCATCTTGTTGTGTCTGTAATGTTGTTACTTTCTGTTCTAAGAGCATTATTTTTTGCTCATAGAGTTTTCGCATTTCAGCGATTTCATTTTTTAAACTAGTTAAGTCTGTGTTTTCTGCTGAAAATACAGTTTGACTACAGGTAATTAAGGCAACGGCCATACAGGCTGTCGCCCAGCGACATAATCTGGACATGATCTTTCCTCATTAAAGTTAATTAAAACGTTTTTTTATGAGAAAAGAGTAGGGGGTGCTTGTGATTGAAAAGGCTTATTACAAGTTGAACGAGCAGTGTACTTAAATACATCTACTGAAATTTGATTTGATTTAGATACTGAAAATGATAAATGTGACTGAACTAGAAATTTTTGTCCTAGATTTTTTGCAATAACACAGACTTCACATATTTCACTACCATCATCATGACTATTAACATCAAAGTGCTCAATATTATGCAGAACCAATAAAAACTGACTGCTAACTAATGCAAGCAGTAAATAGGCTGCAACTAGCGTTCTTGAATTAAGAGTCACCATACGTAATTGTTATAATATAACATTCAAAACTTAATGCAAATGCGGCTGACCAGGCTGTTTATAACTATAAAGGAGCTAAAATGCCAAAGCTAACCTTAGTGTTCACTTTAATTTCTGATAAGTTTTACATGAGATTAGTAACTATCCGTACCAGTTAAAAAATCGATTACTCGTTTTATTCTATCTTGATATATTGCTGGATCTCGATCCATAAATGGGT
>JABDMD010000039.1 GCA_013001685.1 Gammaproteobacteria bacterium
CCTTCTATCATGCCCCGGCCTGTCTTCTACAAAAGTAATTTGTTCACGATAGCTACCAGCTTTTTTTGGCTTTGCATTATCTAATGAGGCACACACTGCATTTGCTACTTCAAGATTTGTCTTCTCAGCATTACCGCCAATATTGTAGACATTACCTACAATACCATCAGAAAGAACTCGCAAAATCGCTTCAACGTGATCTTCAACATGCAACCAATCTCTAACATTTCCCCCATCTCCGTAGATTGGTAATTTTTTCCCTGCAATTGCATTCAATATTAATGTTGGAATAAGTTTTTCGGGAAACTGATAAGGTCCATAATTATTTGAACAATTTGTTGTTATTACAGGTAAGCCATAGGTTTCATGCCAAGCACGAACCAGATGATCTGAAGACGCTTTACTAGCTGAATAGGGAGAATTTGGTCTATAGGGTGATTCCTCAGTGAAATATCCTTTATCTGTAAGCGAACCAAATACTTCATCAGTAGAAATATGATGAAATTTAAATTTATTTTTTTTATCTGCATTTAGGCCTAAATAAAGTTTTAGTGCCTCCTCCAATAAAACATATGTGCCCATTATATTGGTATCAATAAATGCAGATGGCTTGTCAATTGATCGATCAACATGTGATTCAGCTGCAAAATGTATTACAGCATCTGGTTTATAGTTGTTAAAAACTTGGGATATTTTTTTATTATCTGTGATATCTATTTTTTCAAAATGATATCTAGATGAAGAAGATACGCTTTCCAAGGAAGAAAGTTGGCCCGCATACGTTAGTTTGTCAACGTTAATCACAATATGATCAGTATTAGATAGCAAATACCTAATCATTGCAGAACCTATAAATCCTGCGCCACCAGTGACTAATACTTTCATCAAAAATCTTTAATATATGTTCTTCAGATAAAGCAGCAATGCCGGATAAAAGGAGCTATTTACACCATATAGAAGCGATTACTTTGCGACCAAAACAAAATTGCTTCTAGTTTTGCTTCATCGTGGCTAATACGAGTATATTAACAAGTTTGTGTAGCGTATTTTTATCTAAATGAAAAATATTGAGATTCGAGGGGCTCGAACCCATAATCTACAAAATATCGATGTAGATCTTCCTAGAGATAAGCTAATTGTAATTACAGGCTTGTCTGGTTCTGGAAAATCATCTTTAGCATTTGACACAATCTTTGCTGAAGGCCAGCGCCGCTATGTAGAGTCATTATCTGCCTATGCACGCCAATTTCTGGCACGTATGGATAAGCCCGATGTGGATTCAATTGATGGTTTATCACCTTCCATATCAATCGAACAAAAAGCGACCTCACATAACCCTCGCTCAACGGTGGGTACGATTACCGAGATCTATGACTATCTGCGCTTACTGTATGCACGAGCCGGCACACCTAGATGTCCTGCTCACCATATCGATTTGCATGCACAAACCATTAGCCAAATGGTGGATAAAGTTCTGTCCTTCCAAGAAGGTAAAAAATATATGTTGCTTGCACCAGTTGTACAGAATCGCAAAGGCGAGCATGTACAACTCCTTGGCAAGTTACAGGCAGATGGATTTATCAGAGCACGTATAAATGGAGAAATTTATGAATTAGATTCTCCCCCTAAATTAGATCTGCGCAAAAAACATAATATCGAGGTCGTCGTCGATCGATTTAAAATCAAACAAGATTTAAAATCGCGTCTGGCTGAGTCTTTTGAAACCGCTCTCAAGCTTGCCGATGATATCGCCATCATCTGTTCTATGGATGACCCTAAAGAAGCAGAATTAGTATTTTCAGCAAAATTTGCCTGTCCAAAATGCGGCTATAGCTTAAATGAACTCGAACCACGGTTATTCTCATTCAACAATCCAGTTGGTGCTTGCAGTGATTGTGATGGTTTAGGGATAGAAGAGTTTTTTGACCCAGATTTAGTCATTGTTAATGAAGAAATTAGTCTTGCAGGAGGAGCTATTCGTGGCTGGGACCGCCGCAATACCTATTATTTTAATTTAATTCAATCACTCGCAGATCATTATGAATTTGACATCGAATCAGCCTACAACGAACTCGATGAAGAAATTCAGGAAATTCTTCTATACGGTAGTGAAGATGAAGAAGTGCAATTTAAATATACGGGTGAAAATGGCAAAGCCTACAAGCGTAAGCATACATTCGAAGGCATTATTCCCAACATGGATCGGCGTTTTAATGAAACCGAATCCAGTGCAGTCCGTGAAGAATTAAGTAAGTATCTAACTACTCAAACTTGTCAAACCTGCAATGGCGAACGCCTCAATACTGAGGCTAGAAATGTATTTATTAAAAAAACCAATCTTCCTACTATCACTTCATGGTCCACAGAAGATGCATTAAAGTTTTTCCAATCATTGAAACTTCCAGGCCATCTGGAAAAAGTTGGCGAGAAAGTAATAAATGAAATCAATGAACGATTGAAGTTTTTAGTCAATGTTGGATTAGACTACTTAACACTTGATCGCAGTGCAGACACACTATCTGGCGGTGAAGCGCAAAGAATAAGACTAGCTAGTCAAATTGGATCTGGTTTAGTAGGTGTCACTTATATACTTGACGAACCTTCTATAGGACTACACCAACGCGATAATCAACGCTTAATTGGCACACTGACTTACCTGAGAGATCTTGGCAATACCGTCATTGTAGTTGAACACGATGAAGAAGCGATTTGCAGTGCAGATCATGTTTTAGATATCGGTCCAGGTGCAGGTGTCCATGGTGGGAAAATCATTGCCCAAGGCACTCCTGCTGAAATCAAGAACGATGCGGCTTCACTTACAGGTCAGTATCTTTCAGGCAAAAGAACTATTCCACTACCTGAGATGCGCCTGCCCTTTCAAAATTCTAAAACCATTAAAATTATTAAAGCTTCGGGTAATAATTTAAAAAATATTAATGTAGAAATTCCATTAGGTTTACTAACCGTTATCACCGGAGTATCTGGATCAGGAAAATCAACACTCATAAATGAAACTTTATATAAGTATTGCATGAGACATTTACATGGCTCAGGAATACTTCCTGCAGAATGCAGTGATATAGAAGGCTTAGATCAGATTGATAAAGTAATTGATATTAGCCAAAGTCCAATTGGCCGTACACCTCGCTCTAATCCTGCAACTTATGCCGGCTTATTCACACCGATTCGCGAATTGTTTGCTAACATACAAGAGTCGCGCTCACGAGGTTATACACCTGGAAGATTTAGCTTTAATGTCAAAGGAGGACGTTGTGAAGCCTGCCAGGGCGATGGTGTTATTAAAGTCGAGATGCATTTCCTACCGGACGTTTATGTGCCTTGCGATATATGTCACGGCAAACGTTATAACCGTGAAACACTTGAAATTCGTTTTAAAGATAAAAATATCCATGAAATTTTACAAATGACAGTCGAAGATGCAGTGGAGTTCTTTGATGCAATACCACTAGTGAAACGCAAGCTAGATACTCTAATGGATGTAGGGCTGTCCTATATCACTCTGGGACAAAGCGCTACAACCTTATCTGGTGGTGAAGCGCAACGCGTCAAGCTTTCGCGTGAACTTTCTAAACGCAGTACTGGTAGCACGCTCTACATTCTAGATGAACCCACCACAGGTCTTCATTTTTATGATGTAGAGCAACTCTTGAAAATGCTACATCGACTTAGAGATCAAGGTAACACTGTACTTGTTATTGAACACAATCTAGATGTGATTAAAACTGCAGATTGGGTGATTGATCTTGGACCGGAGGGCGGACATCGTGGTGGTAAAATAGTAGCGGTGGGCACACCTGAAGATATTGCAAACACTAAAAAATCATCGACCGGTCAATATCTGAAAAATGTTCTTAAACTCAAGCAGTTTGATAAAAAAATATCAGCTTAATTTATTAAACTCTACAAACAAAAAAACCAGGAAAACCTGGCTTTTTTTAATATGTTGTTTGCTTACTACTCTTCTATAGGACGATCGACTAACTCTACTAACGCCATCGGTGCTTTATCTCCAGTTCGGAAACCACATTTAAGAATTCGTGTGTAACCACCAGGACGTTCTTTGTATCTTGGACCCAGTTCAGTAAATAGCTTACCTACTGCCGCTTTGTCACGTAGGCGTGAGAAAGCCAATTGTCTTTTTGAGACACTATCTACTTTTGCCATAGTAATTAATGGTTCAGCAAACCGGCGTAATTCTTTTGCTTTTGGCAACGTTGTACGAATCACTTCATGTGAAAATAATGAGGTCGCCATATTGCTCATCATCGCTTTACGATGCGAGCTATTGCGATTTAGTTGTCGACCTGATTTACGATGTCTCACGATTAATACCTATTTTCTTGGCCTATTCTTTGGCCTAATTAAATTATAACTTTACGATCTTCACGTAAATTTGCTGGTGGCCAGTTTTCAAGACGCATGCCCAAAGACAAACCGTGAGTACCCAATACATCTTTGATTTCTGTTAAAGACTTTTTACCTAAATTAGGTGTCTTTAATAACTCAACTTCTGTACGTTGAATTAAATCACCAATGTAATAAATATTTTCGGCCTTCAAGCAATTTGCAGAACGAACGGTAAGCTCAAGATCATCTACTGGACGAACCAAGATTGGATCAATTTCAGTTTCACTCTTCTCCTGCTCAACTTCTTCATCACCTTGCAGGTCAACAAATACAGATAGCTGTTGCTGTAAAATACCTGCAGCTTTACGAATAGTCTCTTCTGGATCTACTGTTCCATTAGTTTCTAGATCTACAATAAGCTTATCTAGATTAGTACGCTGTTCTACACGAGCGGTATCTACTGAATAGGCAACTTTACGTACCGGGCTAAAACTCGCATCAATTAATAATGAGCCAATTGCACGTTCATCTTCGTTTCTACGCTGTGTTGCAGGTTGGTAACCACGGCCTTTAGCAATTTTAAGTGTCATGCTTAATGAACCTTGCTCAGTAATATGCGCAATCACATGATCTTTGTTGATTATTTCAACATCATGATCCGCTTCGATATCACCAGCAGTTACAACACCTGGGCCAGTCTTATTTAAGGTCAACATGGCTTCATTTTTATTATGCATAATCGCGGCAACGCCTTTTAGATTAAGCAAAATATCTACCACGTCTTCTTGCACACCTTCAATCGCAGTGTACTCATGTAAGACACCATCAATTTGCGCTTCAACTACCGCACAGCCTTGAATCGATGACAATAAAATTCTACGCAGAGCATTACCTAGTGTATGCCCAAATCCGCGCTCTAGTGGCTCAAGCACTACTTTGGCATGACATTCATCTGTTACTTGAACATCCACCACCCTAGGCTTTAGTAATTCAGTTGCTGCTACCATTGATAAACCTCTTTAACTAAAAATTACTTCGAATACAGCTCGACTACGAGTGATTCATTGATATCTGGTGGTAAGTCACCACGCTCTGGCACAGATTTAAATGTGCCCTGCATTTTCTTAATATCCACCTCAACCCATTCTGGTAGACCAAGTTGATCTGCAGTGTTTAACGCATCTTGGATACGCAACTGCTTCTTAGCTTTTTCTCGTACCGTAACAACATCACTTGCTGCTACTTGATACGAAGGTATATTCACCACAATTCCATTTACCTCGATAGCTTTATGGCTAATTAACTGACGGCATTCTGCACGTGTTACACCAAAACCCATTCGATATAAGACATTGTCTAATCTACATTCAAGTAACTGCAGTAGATTCTCACCTGTTGAACCTTTAATACCTGAGGCTTTCTTATAATAATTTCTAAATTGACGCTCTAATACACCATAGATACGACGTAATTTTTGCTTCTCACGCAGCTGCACCCCATAGTTCGATGGACGTCCATGCTTATCACCATGTTGGCCTGGTTGTTTGTCGAGTTTACATTTTGTATCAAGTGGCCGTGCGCGACCTTTCAACATCAGGTCAGTGCCTTCGCGGCGACTTAATTTACATTTTGGTCCTAAGTAACGTGCCATAACATTAACCCCTAAACACGACGTCGTTTTGGTGGACGACAACCATTATGAGGAATGGGTGTAATGTCGTTGATATTAGTAATTTTATAACCTACTGCATGCAAAGCACGAACCGCTGATTCACGACCTGGGCCAGGACCCTTAATGCGTACTTCTAAATTCTTAAGGCCATATTCAAGTGCAGCCTGACCTGCACGATCCGCTGCAACCTGTGCAGCAAATGGTGTGCTTTTACGAGAACCACGAAAACCTGAGCCACCAGATGTAGCCCATGAAAGTGCGTTACCTTGACGATCTGTGATAGTCACGATGGTATTGTTAAAAGATGCATGCACATGTGCAACGCCATCAGTAACAACGCGTTTTACCTTTTTACGAGTTCTTGCAGGAGTTTTAGCCATATTTAATCTATTTTTTCTTCAATCTTTGTTACGTAACTTTTTACTTTGTTTAAATTAGTTTTAGCGCTTAATAGGATTTATCTTTTTATTGGTCTTCGGGGGCCTTTACGTGTACGCGCATTAGTTTGCGTACGTTGCCCACGTAGTGGTAATCCACGGCGATGACGAATGCCTCTATAAGTACCTAAATCCATCAATCTTTTAATATTCACGGTAATTTCACGACGCAAATCACCTTCAACACGGTATTTTGCTACTTCAGTTCGCAATTTTCCTACCTCATCTTCACTAAGGTCTTTAATCTTTGCGTCCGGTGCGATACCCGCTGCATCACAAATCTTGCGAGAAGAGGTACGACCAATTCCATAAATCGAGGTTAATGCAATCACGGTGTGCTTATGCACCGGTACATTAATACCAGCAATACGTGCCATTTATATAAGCCCTTGAATTAATGATAGATTTAAGACGAACCCTTGCTTGGGACCGCAAATTCTATCAGTGTAATCAACAAAATACATTTTCTTTACTCTTTGACCCAATTTAACCTTGTCGCTGTTTATGACGTGGGTCTTTGCAAATCACTCTAACTACACGATTACGTCGAATAACCTTGCAATTGCGACACATTTTTTTAACAGATGCTCTTACCTTCATAATGACCTCTTTAGCCCTATTCCTTAACGACCTGCGCCTGAACGACCAGAACCTTTAAGATTAGCTTTCTTCATTAAGCCCTCATATTGATGAGACATTAGATGTGCTTGCACTTGCGCCATGAAGTCCATAACAACGACTACAATAATTAAAAGCGAAGTACCGCCGAAATAAAATGGCACACCAAATTTCAAAATCAAAAACTCTGGCAATAAACAAACTAAGGTAATGTAAATTGCACCGACCGCTGTTAAGCGAGTTAATACTTTATCTATATAATGTGCAGTCTGCTCACCAGGACGAATACCAGGAATAAATGCGCCAGAACGTTTCAAGTTGTCTGCAGTCTCGCGCGAATCAAATACAATTGCAGTATAAAAGAAACAAAAGAATACAATCGCAAGCGCATATAACATTACATATAATGGCTGTCCTGGCGATATCGCAGTAGCAAGATTTTGCAACCAAGAAAAGTTTCCTGTTGGACTGCTAGACCACTGTAACAATGTAGCTGGGAACAAAATAATACTTGATGCAAAAATCGGCGGAATCACACCTGACATATTCAGCTTCAAAGGCAAATGGGTAGATTGAGCTGCATACATTTTTCTACCTTGCTGCCTACGCGCATAATTTACGGTAATTCTTCGTTGTGCTCGCTCTACAAAAATAACGAATGCAGTTACCAACACTGCCATAAGAAACAAGAATAATGCAAAACCTTCGTTCATCGCACCTTGCGAAACTAAATCCAAAGTTCCACCAACAGCTGAGGGTAAACCTGCAACAATGCCTGCAAAAATAATTATAGAAATACCGTTACCGATACCTCGTTCTGTGATCTGTTCACCTAACCACATTAAAAACATAGTGCCTGTCACTAAAGTAATCGTTGCAGTAAACATAAATCCAATACCAGGTGTTAACGCCACCTGCTGATTTTGCAACGCAATCGAAACACCAATAGCCTGAAATGTAGCTAAAAATACTGTTCCGTAACGAGTATATTGAGTTATCTTACGTCGCCCTGCCTCACCTTCTTTTTTTAGTTCTTTTAATGATGGAACCACAGCACTCATTAACTGCATGATGATTGATGCAGAAATATACGGCATGATTCCTAATGCGAATAAACTCAATCTTTCTAACGCACCGCCCGAAAACATGTTGAACATGCCCAATATAGTACTGCTCTGCTGTTCGAAAAATCTTGCCATTGCACCGGGGTCTATCCCAGGTACTGGGATAAAAGTACCAATGCGATAGACAATCATCGCAAACAAAACAAATAACAATCGTTTGCGTAATTCTGATACTTGCCCTAAACCAGCAAGTGATCCTACATTGGCAGCTGCTCGAGACATTAAACCTCTATGGCTCCACCGGCTGCTTCAACGGCTTTTTTTGCACCAGCAGTAAAAGTTAAACCTTTAGTTTTCACTGACTTTTCGATTTTTCCAGACAAGATTACTTTTACTTTCTTAGTCGTAGCAGGCACTAACTTTGCATCTTTAAGTGCATCAATATCCACTACTTCTTCGCCCACTAACTCAAGCTCGTGTAGACGAACTTCTGCTGTCAAACAAGCTTTACGTGAACGGAAACCAATTTTAGGTAATCTTCTTTGCAAAGGCATTTGACCACCCTCAAAACCAACTTTGTGGTAGCCACCTGAGCGTGAACGTTGCCCTTTGTGACCACGACCACAAGTTTTACCAGAACCCGAACCTATACCACGACCCACGCGTTTGCGATTTGGTCGACTGCCATCAGCGGGACTTAATGTATTTAAATTCATGTCTATATGTCTTTCTATATGTCTTGTGTTATTAACTATTTAGTATGTTAAATTTTTAAACTATGGTTAGGCTTCTTCAACTCTTAGCATGTAGCTTATTTTGTTAATCATGCCGCGGTTTTCAGGAGTATCTATTACACTCACTGGATTATTGATACGTCGAATACCCAATCCACGCGCACAGGCTTTATGAGCAGCCAAGCGACCGTTCAAACTCTTCACCAGTGTTACTTTTAATTGCTTACTCATATTTTAAATATCTATAGCTTTTCATTCTTATGACAATACATCTTCAATCGTCTTACCACGCTTTGCCGCAATATAGTCTGGCGATTGCATGCTGTTTAGTGCCTCAATAGTTGCTTTAACCACATTTATTGGGTTTCTAGATCCAATACATTTAGACAAAACATTCTTAACACCTACTACTTCGAATACTGCTCGCATCGCACCACCAGCAATAATTCCAGTACCCACTGATGCTGGTTTCATAAACACTTTCGCTGCACCATGAACACCTATAGCTTGATAATGCAAAGTTCCGTCTACAATTGGCACTTGTTTTATATCTTTACGAGCTTTTTCCATCGCCTTCTGAATTGCTAATGGAACCTCACGTGCCTTGCCGTAACCAACACCTATTTTACCGTTGCCATCTCCAACGACCGTTAACGCAGTGAAACCGAATTGACGGCCACCTTTAACCACCTTGGCTACGCGGTTAACTGAAACTAATCTCTCTTCAAGACCGTCTGATATTCTTGCTGGTTCGTTTGCAGCCATATTCTCTTAAACCTAGTTGCTCTTTATATTTAATATTAAATTAATCTTTTACTTAGAATTTAAGCCCAGCTTCACGCGCTGCATCAGCGAGTGCTTTAACACGCCCGTGGTATCTAAACCCTGAACGATCAAAGGCAACTGACTCAATTCCTTTTTCTTTTGCTCGCTGGGCAATTTTTTCACCAACGGCTTTAGCAGCATCCACATTGCCACTATATTTAATAGCGCCACGCACTTCTGGCTCAACAGACGATGCTGCAACCAATGTTTGATCACCAGCAGGTGCAATTACCTGCGCATAAATATGCTTGGAGGTACGATGAATACTTAAGCGATGCACATTTAACTCAGCAATTTTACTGCGAGCTCTAAGTGCCCTACGTAAGCGCGATTTTGTTTTATTCATCTTCATCGTGTTAGCTAACTCTTATTTATTTCTACTTATTTATTTTTTCTTGGCTTCTTTACGTACAATTCGTTCATCAGCATATTTAACACCCTTACCTTTGTAAGGCTCAGGTGGTCTAAATGCACGAATCTCAGCAGCTACTTGTCCAATCTTTTGTTTATCAGCACCGCTAATCACAACCTCAGTCTGACTTGGCGTCTCAACTTTGACACCTTCAGGAACTGGGTAATCCACTGGGTGCGAAAAACCTAAGTTTAAATTCAATGTTTTACCTTTAGCTTGTGCACGATAACCAACACCAACCAGCTCTAACTTTTTCTCGAAACCGTCACTCACACCGACAACCAAATTATTAATCAATGCGCGCATGGTGCCTGCCATGGCGATATTTTTTGATTTTTCAATCTGAACATTTATTTCATTATCGTTATGCTCCACACAAACGTCATCGTGGATGTTCATAGACATCTCACCTTTTGAACCCTTAACTGCCAAATGTTGGCCATTAAGCTTCACGTCCACTCCCGAAGGAATTACAACTGGTTGTTTAGCGACTCGTGACATATGTATTTTTAATCTTTATGTATTAATTCGTTTTAACTCAACTATTACTCAACAGTGCAAAGTACTTCACCACCATGGCCAGCAGCTCTTGCTGCGCGATCACTCATCACACCATTAGAAGTTGAAATAATCGCAATTCCCATTCCACCAATTACTCGCGGCAGTTCATCAACACTTTTATATGTTCGTAGACCAGGACGACTCACGCGCTGTAGTTTAGAAATTACCGGCTCACCCATGTAATATTTTAGTGTCACAACAATAGTAGATTTCACACCTTCTTTGCTAACTGAAAAATCTTCTATAAAACCTTCATCTTTGAGCACTTTTGCAATAGCTTGCTTTACGTTAGATGAAGGAATATCAACTGTGACTTTGTTAGCACTTTGTCCATTACGAATACGCGTTAACATATCGGAGATGGGATCACTCATACTCATAATATTTCCTTAATCTTTTACTTACTAAACAATACTTTATTTACTAACTTGTGTTACCAGCTAGCCTTAACTAAACCAGGTACATCGCCACGCATTGCGGCTTCACGTAATTTATTACGGCCAAGTCCAAATTTGCGGTAATAGCCTTTAGGACGACCGGTTAATTTACAACGATTTCGCATACGTACTGGACTAGCGTTTCTTGGCAGTTTTTGCAACTGTAATACCGCTGCTTCTTTTTCTTCGTAACTAGTTGTTGGGCTTTTAATAATTGCCTTTAAATCAGCACGTTTTTTAGCACAACGATTCACAACTTTTTCACGTTTCGTGTCGCGCGCTACCATTGAAAGCTTAGCCATAAAAATATTTCTCTCTTTTACTTTCTAAATGGGAAACTAAAGGCTTCAAGTAGAGCCTTTGCTTCTTCATCTGTTCTTGCACTGGTTGTAATCGCGATATCCATGCCGCGAAGTGCATCAATTTTATCGTAGTCAATTTCAGGGAAAATAATTTGCTCAGTTATTCCAAGACTGTAGTTACCACGACCATCAAACGCTTTAGCACTCATGCCTCTGAAGTCACGGATACGGGGAATCGCAATACTAATAAGACGATCTAAAAACTCGTACATACGTGCTTTGCGCAAGGTGACTTTTACACCAATTGGATAATCATCACGAATACTAAATCCCGCAATAGATTTTTTCGCTTTAGTAACTACTACTTTTTGACCAGCAATCTGTTCCATATCTGAAACAACTTTTTCAATTAGTTTTTTGTCGCGAACGGCCTCACCAACACCTGTATTAAGTGTTATCTTTTCAATGTGAGGTACTTGCATAACGTTCTTGAAACTAAACTTTTCCATTAGTTGGTTACGAACAGTTTCATTATAAAATTCTTGTAAACGAGCCATATTCTTAATCTCTATACGTCAACCACTTCGCCATTAGACTTGAAAAAGCGTACTTTTTTATTGTCCTTAAGAACCTTAAAGCCAATTCGATCACCCTTGTTTGCAGTGGGGTTAAATACCATTACATTGGAAATATCAATAGGCATTTCACGCTCAACTATTCCACCCGCAACTCCAGCATTTGGATTTGGCTTTTGATGTTTCTTAGCAATATTTATGCTTTCCACTACGACACGCTTATCGTTTAGCACTTTCAATACCGTTCCGCGCCGGCCTTTATCTTTTCCAGCGATAACAATTACATCATCACCTCTATGTATCTTGTGCATGTCTTTGTTCTTCTTTATAGAGTCTAATTTAAATAATCTTTATATTTACTTACTTGAAGCACTTCTTGTTAAAGAACTTCTGGTGCTAAAGAAATAATTTTCATAAACTTTTCAGTTCTTAATTCGCGTGTTACCGGACCAAATATACGAGTACCAACAGGTTGCAAATTAGCATTCAATAAAACAGCAGCATTTGAGTCGAAACGAATCAATGAACCGTCAGTACGCCGAACACCTTTTGCTGTACGCACAACTACTGCGTTATACACTTCACCTTTTTTAACTTTGCCACGTGGAATAGCTTCTTTAACGCTAACTTTAATAACGTCGCCAATCCTGGCGTAACGCCGGTGCGAACCACCAAGTACTTTGATGCACTGCAGCTTACGTGCGCCACTGTTGTCTGCTACTTCCAGCGTAGTTTGCATCTGAATCATAACTAGGCCTCAACACCACGCTCAATAACTTCAACTAAAGTCCAAGACTTTGTTTTAGATATAGGTCGACATTCACGAATCGCGATCATGTCACCAATAGAACATTCGTTTTCCTCGTCATGCACATGCAACTTAGTTGAGCGTCGGATATATTTCTTATACAACGGGTGTTTAACTTGACGCTCCAACAAGACCGTAACGGACTTATCCATCTTGTCACTAATCACTTTACCCTGCAGAGTTCGTATTATCTTATCTTCAGACATTAGAAACTCTCAGTGTCAGGATATTTAAATTAAGCATTTGCATATATGTATGTTTCTTTAATAAATATTTTAGTAATTATTTTTGAACTGATTTCTCATTCATAATTGTTTTAACACGCGCAATATTTCTTCTGTTTAGCTTAAACTGGTGTACACGAGATGCTTGGCCAACACCTTTTTGCATACGTAAGTTAAACTGCTCTTTACGCAACTCAAGCAACTCAGAACCTAGCTCTTTAACTGATTTACTTCTTAATTCTTCAACTTTCATGATTACGTTACTCAGTTACATCACTGTGCGTGAAACAAAGGTGGTTTTAATAGGCAACTTTGCTGCAGCAAGCTTAAATGCCTCACGTGCAATTCGCTCATCAACACCTTCCATTTCATATAACATTTTTCCAGGCTGAATTTTTGCTACCCAATATTCAACATTACCTTTACCCTTACCTTGTCTTACTTCTAGAGGCTTTTTAGTAACAGGCACATCAGGAAAGATTCGAATCCAGATTTTTCCGCCGCGCTTTACATGACGTGTCATAGCACGACGTGCAGCTTCAATTTGTCGAGCAGTAATTCGACCGCGCGCAACAGCCTTCAAGCCATATTCTCCAAAACTTACCTTATTACCATTCAACGCAAGACCACGGTTACGGCCTTTTTGTTGTTTACGAAATTTTGTGCGTTTAGGTTGTAGCATGACTAGTGTTTATTAGTTTAATTTGTTTTTTTGTTTTTGTTTTTTTGCTCCAGCTTGAGCCTTATCCGCAATGTCTTCGCTTTCTTTTGCGTTCAAATCAAACACATCACCCTTATATATCCAGGTTTTAATTCCGATAATTCCATAAGTTGTTAATGCTTCAGCAAATCCATAATCAATATTGGAACGCAATGTATGTAGTGGCACACGACCTTCGCGATACCATTCACTACGTGCAATTTCTGCACCATTTAAACGGCCGCCAACATTCACTTTTACACCTAATGCACCTAAACGCATAGCATTACTAACTGCACGCTTCATTGCACGCCTAAACATGATGCGACGTTCAAGTTGTTGCGCAATACTTTCTGCAACCAGTTGGGCGTCAATTTCTGGTTTACGAATCTCTTCGATATTAATCTTTACATTATTAATACTAAGCCCAGTCCTTTTTGCTACTTCTTTTCGAAGTGCTTCTATATCTTCGCCCTTTTTACCAATAACGATTCCAGGACGCGCGGTATGAATAGTAATAAAAGCTGCTTTAGCTGGGCGATCAATTTGAATCCTACTAACCGATGCCTGCGATAATTTCTTTTTTAAATATTCACGAATTTCTAAATCACTCTGTAAAAACTCTGCATAATCTCTGCCTTCTGCATACCACCTTGATGTCCATTCGGTAGATATTCCTAAACGCATTCCAGTTGGATGTACTTTCTGACCCATAGTTTAGCTGTTGCCCTTAGTTAAAATGTTTGTAGTAGTGGTCTTGCACGTAAAATTCTTTAGCTATCGCTAACCTCAACAGTTATGTGACTGGTGCGTTTTAAGATTTTTGCAGCTCTACCTTTTGCTCGAGCACGAAAACGTTTATGTGTTGGACCTTCATCTACACATATTTTTGAAATCTTAAGTTCATCAATATCTGCACCTTCATTATGCTCAGCATTTGCAATTGCTGACTCAAGCACCTTCTTGATTAACTCTGCGCCTTTTTTTGGACTAAACTTTAATATTTCTAATGCATGACCCACTTTTTGACCACGAACTTGATTTGCCACAAGACGAGCCTTTTGCGGTGCAATTCTTATAAAGGTTAATTTTGCTGAAACTTCCATAATGATTACGACTTACGATCTCCTGAATGACCTTTAAAAGTTCGCGTTTGTGCAAATTCACCTAACTTATGCCCTACCATGTTTTCACTAATTAGTACCGGTACATGAACTCGACCGTTATGAACTCCAATAGTAAGACCCACCATATCAGGGATAACTAAAGAACGACGCGACCAAGTTTTAATTGGTTTGCGATCATTATTTGCTGCTGCTGTTTCAGCCTTTTTCATCAAGTGATGATCAATATAAGGTCCTTTGCGTAACGATCTTGGCATTTACTTATCTCTTAAATACTTTGTTATTTTTAGCTTATTTATTTCTTAAACTTCTATTTCTTATTACGGCGACGCACTATCAAACGATCTGTACGATGGTTCTTTCTAGTCTTATAACCTTTAGTTGGCATGGCCCATGGTGACACCGGATGTCTACCACCTGATGTTCTACCCTCACCACCGCCGTGCGGGTGATCAACTGGGTTCATTGCAACACCACGAACGGTTGGTCGCACACCACGCCAGCGTTTAGCACCAGCTTTACCTAACTTACGCAAGTTATGTTCTGCGTTACCTACTTCACCAATTGTGGCTCGACATTCTGATAGCACTTTGCGCATTTCACCTGAACGCAAACGCAAGGTTGCATAATTACCTTCACGCGCAACAATCTGAATTGCAGCACCTGCACTTCTACCAATCTGCGCGCCTTTACCAGGCTTCATCTCAATGTTATGAACCACTGTACCTACAGGTATGTTGCGAATTGGCGATGTGTTACCAACTTTAATTGGCACTTGCGTACCGGAAACCACTTCGTCATTTACCTGCAAACCCTTAGGCGCAATGATGTAACGATGTTCACCATCTGCATATTTTAATAGCGCTATATGTGCACTACGATTTGGGTCGTACTCTAATCTTTCAACTTTTGCTGTGATTTCATCTTTATTACGTTTGAAATCGACAATACGATAACGCTGCTTATGTCCACCACCACGATGCCTTGTGGTAATCCTGCCAGCATTATTTCTACCACCGGTTCTACGCTTTTCATCCAAAAGTGGTTTATATGGACCACCTTGATGTAAACCAGGTGTAGTAACTCTAACTACAAATCTGCGTCCCGGTGAAGTTGGTTTTGCTTTCTGTAATGCCATAACGTTAGTTCTTTATTTACTCAAATCCACCAAAATCAATATCGTGGCCAGCCTCAAGTGTCACAATTGCTTTTTTCCAATCTACTCGTTTGCCAGCACGCTGGCCAAAACGCTTGCGCTTACCATTCATATTAATGGTATTGACTCCCGAAACTTTCACATCAAATAACTTTTCAACGGCTTTTTTTATTTCTTCTTTCTTAGCACCACGGATAACTTTAAATACATGCTGGTTGTTTTTATCTGCAGCAGTGGCAGTTTTTTCAGAAATGTGTGGACCAAGCAAAATGGTCATTAGACGTTCTTGATTCATTGCAACCACTCCTCAATAGCACCTAATGCATCTTTGGTGACAATGACGTGCTCATACTTAACCAAGCTTACTGGATCCAAGCCGCCAATTTCAGTTACATCGACGTATGGTAAATTGCGTACTGATAAATATAAATTCTTATCTGCTTCTTCCGTAATAATTAATGCTGAAGTGACTGAAAGTTTGCTCAACATCTCTAGCGCTTGTTTTGTCTTTGGCTCTGTTACCGTAAAACTATCTACAACATGTAAACGCTCTTGACGCACTAACTCTGAAAACATTGATGCATAGGCAGCACGCACCATTTTCTTATTAAGTTTTTGTTTGTAATTTCTAGGTCTTGCCGCAAACGTAACACCACCAGAGCGCCAAATTGGACTGTTAGATGTTCCTGCACGAGCACGGCCTGTACCTTTTTGACGCCATGGCTTAGCACCGCCACCTCTTATGTCACTGCGACTTTTATTTGCTTTAGTTCCTTGACGACCACCAGCAAGATAAGCAGTTACCGTTTGGTGCACTAAATCTTCGTTGTACTCACGAGCAAAAATGTCATCAGACACATCTACAGTAGTTTTAGAATTAGCTAGAGATAATTTCATGATGATTTATTAAGACTCTGTATTATCAAGCAGCATCTTGTGCCACTCCTTCTTGTTGCACGTCTTCTGTCACTGGCTCTTCACCTGAAGGTAGATTTACTTCACTTGCTATAACAGGCTTAACAATTACATCAGCACCTGGAGCGCCAGGTATCGCACCTTTGATTAGCAATAAATCTTTTTCAGTATCAATTTGGACGACTTCCAAATTTTTTGTGGTAACACGTACGTTACCCATTTGGCCAGCCATTTTTTTACCTTTAAATACACGACCCGGATCTTGACACTGGCCTGTTGAACCGTGTGCACGATGCGAAATTGAGTTACCGTGTGTTGCGTCTTGCATATGGAAGTTATGACGTTTTACTGGACCCGCAAAACCTTTACCTTTACTTACCCCAGAAACAGAAACTTTTTGTCCAACAGAAAATAACGCAGCATTTAATTCTGTTCCAACTTTCAGTGAATCAGCTGGCATGCTTTCTAATCTAAACTCACTTAAACCGCGTCCCGCTTTAACCCCTGTTTTTGCATACTGACCAGAAATTGGTTTATTTATTCTTGAAGGTTTTTTGTCGCCATAGGTTACTTGCACAGAGTGATAGCCATCTACTTCTGGCGTTCGCACTTGGGTAATACGATTAGCAGGTGCATGCACAACGGACACTGGCACTGAAACACCCGCTTCTGTAAAGACGCGTGTCATACCTACTTTTTTACCTATTAAACCTAATGACATAATTTTGTATTACTTGCCTATTAATATGGGCCCAAGCTTATGAAGCTGAACATCTGCGCTAAACACATATTCAAGAATCATGGTTGTTTGCTAATTTCCCTATTCCTGGATAACCAAGGCCCGGCATGAGATACCTCATAGCCGGGCCGTAGTAAGCCGTGCATTATCACAAAAATCAGCGTGTTAGAAAACCATTTTCTCTACTCAATAAGCTATATTTTCTCAATATTTTCGTACTATTTTCGATGTTATTACCGTTCATTCTTATTAGCGTTATAAGACCGCTTAATTCAGCTTAATTTGCACATCCACGCCCGCTGCTAAATCCAGCTTCATTAGTGCATCTACAGTTTTATCCGTAGGCTCAACAATGTCCATAATGCGTTTATGTGTACGAATTTCATACTGATCACGAGCATTTTTATCCACGTGTGGAGAAATCAGAATCGTAAAGCGTTCCTTTTTAGTCGGTAGCGGGATCGGTCCTTTTACCCTAGCCCCAGTACGTTTAGCCGTTTCAACGATCTCAGTCGCCGAACGATCAATCAGTCGGTGATCAAACGCTTTCAAGCGTATTCGTATTGTTTGTCCTGCTGCCATATTCTTTACTCTTCTATTTTAATAAATGCTCTAAGTTAGCGGTTTTGCGAATAATTCCTATTCAATAATCTTTGCGACCACACCTGCTCCTACGGTACGCCCACCTTCACGAATCGCAAAGCGTAAGCCTTCATCCATCGCAATCGGCGCAATCATGGTCACGGTCATCTGCACGTTATCTCCC
>JABDMD010000055.1 GCA_013001685.1 Gammaproteobacteria bacterium
CGCTAGAACAAAGAGGCACACTTTGGGCATTGGTTCAAACACCAGAAAAAACCATTCAGCGAATTTCAACAGGGAACTATTTAGGCCAAAACAATGGCAAAGTTTTAGATGTGTCTGATGCCGGAATAAAACTTGAAGAGATTATTCCAGATGGTTTTGGTGGCTGGCGCAAACGCGACGGCAACATTGCATTAAGTGAATAACATAGATGGATTGACCGATAGAATAATTATTAGAAATATTTACAGGGAAAGCTTAAATACTAAGGGGCATTACGCCATGAATAAATCGTTACTTAACTCACATAGTCATAACACAGTAAACATGCAAAATTTTTACAGCAAACTTAGAATCACAGCACTTAAAGGAGTTTCTGCGCTGCTTCTATTGATGATGACTATGACGGCATTTGCTCAAAACGAATTACAAGACATTAAAGTTGCAAGCTTACCTAATGATGAAATTCAGTTATCGCTTCAGTTTGCTAACCCACCAACTGAACCATTAGCATTCACAATTGATAACCCTGCACGTATTGCGTTAGATTTTCCTGGTACAAACAACGCACTTACAAGTCGTTTTCAAAATATCGGTATTGGTATCGCTCAAAGTGTTAATGCCGCAGAAGCTAAAGGGCGCACAAGAGTAGTAGTCAATTTAAGTCGTATGGAAGACTATGTTACGAGTGTTTCTGGTAATAATTATATTCTAACTATAGGCGCTAGTGCTGGATCTGTAGCTTCATCACAATCAACAACCAGCCCAACCGCCCCTACACAAAGTTATTCATCCAATGTTTCAACAAGTGGAAATAACATCAATAACGTTGATTTCAGACGTGGCGAAGATGGCGCTGCACGTATAGTAGTTAATCTCTCAAACCCTAACATACCAATTGACTTAAGTGAGCAAGGTGGGCGTGTAATCGTTGATTTTGCTAACACATCCTTACCGAGTAATTTAAGAAAACGTTGGGATGTTGTAGATTTTGCTACACCAGTGAAATTATTTGAAACATTCGCTGATGGTGCAAACACTAGGATGATTATCTCACCAGATTCTAGTAAAGAATTTGAACACCTTGCATATCAATCTGATAACCAATATGTAGTAGAAGTTAGAGAATTACCTGAAGAAGTTGTAGAGCAACGCAAAAAAGATGTGTTTGAAGGCGAAAGACTTTCCTTAAACTTCCAAGACATCGAGGTTCGCTCGGTATTACAGCTGATTGCCGACTTTACTAATCTGAACATGGTCGTTTCTGACGCCGTATCTGGAAATTTAACTTTGCGATTAAAGAATGTTCCATGGGATCAAGCTTTAGACATTATTTTAAAAACAAAAGGCTTAGGCAAACGTGAAAATGGTAATGTAATCTATGTTGCGCCTAGTGAAGAAATTGCAGCACGTGAGAAATTAGAACTTGAAGCACAACAACAGGTGCAAGAATTAGCACCGTTACGCTCTGAGTTTATACAAGTTAACTATGCCCGCGCTAGCGATCTTGCTGCACTATTAAAATCATCCGATAACTCGTTATTGTCTGAACGAGGCAATGTCACAGTTGATGAACGCACCAATAACATTCTAGTACAAGACACTGCGCTCAAGTTGAATGAGATTAGGCGCTTAGTAGAAAGGCTTGATGTACCAGTCAAACAGGTATTAATTGAATCACGCATCGTGATTGCAAATGATGATTTTAGTAAATCTCTTGGTGTGCGCTTTGGTGTCTCTAATCGAGATGCTAATACCGGTGGAAGCGATGACGACTTTGATGCAATTGCAGGAAATCTTGAGGGCACCGATGACGCGCTTAATGGTGGAACTATTGCATTAGGTGATAGATTGAATGTAGATTTACCCGCGGCTGCGGCAACTGGTAGCATTGCATTAGCTCTTGCAAAACTGCCATTAGGGCTACTACTTGATTTAGAGCTTTCTGCAGCACAAGCGGAAAGTCGTGCAGAAGTAATTTCTACACCAAGAGTAATTGCCTCCAACCAAACCACGGCGCGAATAGAACAAGGTACAGAAATTCCATTCCAATCAGCAACATCAAGTGGTGCAACCGATGTTGAATTTAAGAAAGCGGTCTTATCCCTTGAGGTTACGCCACAGATAACTCCTGACGATCGAGTTTCGATGAAACTCCTAGTCACCAATGATTCTATTGGTGCATTAGTGCCTTCAGGATTTGGCGGCACTATTCCATCTATTGATACTAACGAAGTTGAAACCGATGTGTTGGTTGATAATGGACAAACTATAGTGTTGGGTGGTGTTTATCAACAAGATACCTCTAACTCAGTTAGCCGTGTGCCCTTCTTCGCCGATTTGCCTTTTGTAGGAGTTTTATTTAGAAACAGCTCAGTTGTAGATAACAAATCAGAACTATTGGTATTCATCACGCCTAAAATTATCAGCGAAGAATTAAAGCTAGTTCGCTAACTTATAGCTCTTAAGTTTATAAACCCTCTCTATGTATAGAGAGGGTTTTTTCATTTTGGTCTATACTCTTATTTAGTATAGACAGCAATCGCAAACAACTTTCAACCAAAATAAAGTACAGGTAATGGTGGATACACAAAATATCATCCTTATTGGTGCGATGGGTGTTGGTAAATCCACTGTAGGCAAACGTTTAGCTAAAAAGCTAGCTATTGATTTTTATGACAGTGATCAAGAGATTGTAAAAAAAACAGGTGTAGATATTGCTACAATTTTTGAATATGAAGGTGAAGAAGGCTTCCGTAATCGTGAAGAAAAAATTTTAAAAGACCTTTGCAAATTAGAACCCATAGTGTTGGCTACCGGTGGTGGCGCAATTTTGTCAAAAAAAACTCGCGAACTATTAGCAATGTCAGGCACAGTATTTTACTTAAAAGCCTCGATTGAGACTATATTGAATAGAGCGAAAAATGAAAATTCAAGACCACTACTAAATACATCCGACAAACGCGAAACAATTAGTTATTTATTAAAACAACGAACACCCTTATATGAATCTGTAGCACATCACACAATTAATACTAATCGCCATACTGTTAACTGGTCGGCTGACCAAATTTTAAAAATCTTAAAAAACTAAACGTGCTATTAAAAGGATGAAAACTTTTGACGTACAACTTGGTAAACGCAGTTATCCAATATACATTGGTGAAAATTTACTTTCGCAACCGCAATATTTTCTAGACCACATTGCAGGCGAAAATGTTTTCATAGTAAGTAACGAAAAAGTTGCCCCTTTATATCTTGATAAAGTGCTTGATAGTTGCAAAAAATTACAATGCGATTACAAAATCTTACCTGATGGTGAACAATTTAAAAATATAGCTACTATGGAAGCCGTTTATAGTTCTTTGCTAGAAAAACATTGCGATCGCAATACCACTTTAATAGCATTAGGTGGAGGTGTTATTGGTGATATCACCGGCTTTGCAGCCGCAACGTATCAACGTGGTGTGCATTTTATTCAAGTTCCCACCACCTTATTGGCACAAGTTGATTCCTCTGTAGGTGGCAAAACTGGCGTTAATCATGCACTTGGTAAAAACATGATCGGTTGTTTTTATCAACCCAGATGTGTGATTGCGGATCTTAGTACACTTGGTACATTGGATGATCACGAACTGTGTGCAGGCATCGCAGAAATTATTAAATACGGTTTGATAAAAGATATAGAATTATTTATATGGCTAGAAAAAAATATTCAAAAACTGATCGATAGAGACCCTGAATCGCTTGCTTATGCAGTACATCGTTCTTGTAAGAATAAAGCACAAATAGTTGCTGAAGATGAGTTAGAACAATCTGGAAAACGGGCACTATTAAACTACGGACATACTTTTGGACATGCAATTGAAACCGGAACAGGGTACGGAAACTGGTTACATGGTGAAGCAGTAGCGTGTGGAATGTTAATGGCGGCTCGCTTATCGATAAAACAAGGCTGGCTAACCGAACAGGATTACTCTCGAATTGAGACACTAATAAAAGCCGCAAATTTGCCTACACAAGTTCCTAAAAACATGAATGTTGAGGAATTTCTTCAGCTTATGTCCGTTGACAAAAAAGTACGTGACGGAAAGTTATATTTAGTGTTACTAAATAAAATTGGTGAAGCGAATTTAACTGCAAATTTTAATGACAATTTATTAGAAGAAACTTTACTCGAGTACTGTGACAAATAGCCCAATAAAGATGTCCTCAGCGACAAATAATCAGCAAAACGTTTCTAATGGAAATTTAGCCACTTACGCTGCGCATGAAAAGCAAAGCAATGGCAGACTATATCCTGAAACAAGTGCAGAATATCGTTCGGAATATCAACGTGATCGTGAACGCATTATCCACAGCACTGCTTTCCGTAGATTAGAGTATAAAACTCAAGTTTTTGTTAACCATGAAGGTGACTTATTTCGTACTCGGTTAACACATTCTATTGAAGTTGCACAAATTGCACGCGCCCTTGCGCGCGCATTAAATCTTAACGAAGATTTATGCGAGGCCATTTCTTTGGCACATGATCTTGGACATACACCATTTGGTCATGCTGGCCAGGATGCGCTCAATGATTGCATGCAACATCATGGGGGGTTTGAACATAATCTGCAGTCCTTACGTATAGTTGATAAGCTTGAACTCAAATATCCAGAATTCTCAGGCTTGAATTTGATGTTCGAAACAAGAGAAGGAATCCTTAAGCATTGTTCACGCAAGAACGCTGAGCAGCTAGGTGAACTAGGCCAGCGCTTTATACAACGCAAACAACCCAATCTAGAAGCACAATTAGCTAATATTGCGGATCAGATTGCATATAATAACCATGATTTAGACGATGGCTTACGTTCGGGCTTAATCAACATAAAGCAACTTAATAATGTAGAGCTGTTTGCTGAAAAATTCGAACATGTTAGTACCATATATCCTAAGCTAAGTGAAAGGCGCAAAATATATGAGTGTATTCGAAGTATAATTAACGAACTAGTTACAGATTTGATATCTCAAAGCACTAAAGCAATTAAACAAATGAAACCTAGCACCATTGAAGACGTACGTGCCGAAACCAAACCAATGATCCTATTTAGCGAGGCTATGCGTTTAAAAAATTTTGAACTTAAAGCATTCTTAAATAAGTGTTTATATCAGCATTACAAAGTCCATCGTATGAGTCAAAAAGCGAAAAAAATTATATTAGATTTATACACATCATTTTATAATGACACCAAGTTAATGCCCGAAGAATACCAAGGGTATGCATCTACTGCGCTAGAACAAAAAGGCGAAAAAGGCAAAGCGAGAATTGTTGCTGACTATATCGCAGGCATGACAGACCGGTACGCAATTGCAGAACACGAACGTATTTTCAATGCAAAAACCATCTGAAAAACGATATAACGTACAGGCTATTGGTAATATGAGTATGGATTTTATATCAATAGAGTGTCTAGAAAAATTAGGCTTGGATCAAAATCCGTTCATCGATCATGCACGTGACCCTTTTCTTTTCACAGACAAACAACTTGAAATGTCCATGAATGTATTGATGGACTACTTATTAAATCAGAATTCAACGATAGTGTTACTTGGAGAGGTGGGTATTGGTAAAACTACCCATCTGCGTATGCTTCTTCGCAGAGGATACCAACAGTTCAACTTCTGCACTCTACGCGCAAAAGCTAATATTACTTTTGCTGAGATTGAGCAAAGAATAAAAGAACGTTGGCGTTTACCTCAAAGCATTGAAGAAGATGTTGAGCAGCAGGACACTAATGGTGATGAATATCTAAGCACGAATGAACACATAAAAAAGTATATAGAAGACAATAAGCAGCCAGTACTAATTATCGATGATGCACATAGGTTACAAAGTAATGTGCTCGACGAACTATTAAAGCTTAAGCACCATGTAGGATTGCAGTCGACTCATGCAATGGGTTTAGTACTCGCATCAGAACCGGCAATACAAAGCCAACTTGCGGAACTTGAACAAACTAACCCTGCAGCTACACAAATCTATCAAATAAATGTGCGATCATTTGATGCAAGCCAATGCGAAGCATACGTTCAGTATCGTATGAGTAAAGCTGGAGCCGGCAACGAAGTTCTATTAAATTCTGAGAAAATAACTGAACTTTATACAAAATCAAAAGGTTTACCTAAACTCATCAATAAATTAGCTAGAGAAGAAATTTCAAAACTATGTGAAGAAAACCCTACTGATGTAAACACAACTAACAAACTTAAATCTAGCCCAAGCATGCGTCTTAGTTTAATTTTAGCAGGACTCATTGGACTAGTGGCAATATTTGCCTACTTACCAAATATCTCAAATAAACCCGATAAATCTGTACCACTTGAATTAAGCAAACCTAGAGTAGAACAAGAAAATATAGAGCCTGAAAAGCCAATATTAGCAACAAAGCCCAAAAATACATCTAGCCAAGAAAAAATAGTCACTAAAGAAAAACAGACTAGCCTTATTTCTGAAGCTGATAAAAAACCTATATCAAAACCTTATGTAGCTCCTTTGGTATTAGGCCCTCTGCAAGACATCAGAACTAGCCCTAAAACTACACCAGAAGATAAGCAAGCAACCGCTAAGCCAGTAACTGTTAACAAAGAAAGCAAATCAGAAAATGCAAATAAAGCATCATACTCATCTGACTGGATACTAAAACAAGATCCTAATGCTTATACCATTCAAATTGTGGCTTCACCTAATGAAAATAATTTGCTCGACTTTGCAAAAAAGAATTCTCTAAAAGAAGATACAGCTTATTATAAAAAATCTGCTGCAAATAAAAATTGGTTCGTTCTTGTGCATGGCATCTATAGCACGCGCGATGAAGCACTTCAAAATATTGAAAACCTTTCTGCCACGCTGAAAAAAAATACACCTTACCCTATTCAAATAAAATACATTCAAGAAGTCATACGTCAGCAATAACGATTACTATTCTTTTCTGTATACATAGCTAATTCATCAGAAGCACTGGCAATTTATGTTGTTTTACGACTACCTTCAATGATAGGTTAAATGAATAGTAATTAACCTGAATAAATGTAATGAAATCTATTGCTCACTACAGGCTTTATGTTTTATTGCGAAAGGTTCATCATTTCAGCATTGAATAGTATTCGTTAATCTAGACAAAAAAATCCCAACTCATTATGTCTTCGAGAATTCCACAAACCTTCATCGATGAAGTTGTTACTCGCACCGATATTGTGGAGCTTATTGATAACCACGTTTCTTTAAAAAAGAAAGGCAAGGAATATGCTGCATGCTGCCCATTTCATAATGAAAAAACAGCATCTTTTACGGTAAGTCCTGAAAAACAGTTTTACCATTGTTTTGGCTGCGGTGCACATGGCACAGCACTGGGCTTTTTAATGGAATATGAGCGCCTTGATTTCATAGAAGCTGTTGAAGTTTTAGCACAACAACATGGGCTTGAGATTCCACAAGATGAGACAAACTATATAAAAAATAACCATCAAAATTTATACATTCTATTAGAACAAGCTACCATATATTTTCAGAAAAACCTGCGTCATACACAACACGCGATTAATTATTTAAAAAATCGTGGAGTAAGTGGCGAGATAGCAGCTAAATATGGTTTAGGTTATGCCGCAGATGGATTTGAGAATTTGCTTAAACAATTTGATTGTGCTGCCACTCAAGAGCAACTCATAGAAATTGGATTGATCAAAAAAAACGATAAAGGCAGTTTGTATGATCGTTTTCGAAATCGAATTGTATTTCCAATCAAAGATCGTCGCGGTCGCGTCATCGGATTTGGTGGCAGAATATTAGACGATGCAGTTCCCAAATATTTAAATTCGCCTGAAACTCCCGTATTTCATAAAAGCGATGCGCTTTACGGTCTATATGAAGCTCGTAAATCCAGTAACGCAGTAAAATCCTTGATTGTCGTTGAAGGTTATATGGATGTAATCGCACTGGCGCAACACGGCATAGAGAATGTTGTTGCTACACTTGGAACCGCCACCACCTCTCAACACATCCTACAATTATATCGTTGCACACAGGAAATCGTTTTTTGTTTCGATGGAGATCGCGCAGGTAAAGAAGCTGCATGGCGTGCAGCACAACAAACTATTCCATTATTTAAAGATGGTCTGGAAGCTAAATTTTTATTCTTACCACAAGGCGAAGACCCTGATAGCCTAATTCGTAGTCGCGGCAAAGAAATATTTTTACAATATGTTGCTGAGGGCGATTCTTTATCTAATTTTATTTTTTCAAAATTAAGCGAAGATGTAGATATTAGAACTCCTTCAGGCAAAGCAAGGTTAGCACAAATAGCTAAGCCACTATTAGAAAAATTTCCTAATGGTGTATTTAAAAAATTAGTTTTTGAAGATCTAGAGAAAAAAGTCGGCGCACCGATTCATTATGGCGTCACTACTACAAAACCAAAAAATTCTAGATCTTCATCAAACAATAAAGCCACTCCAGTTCGTTTAGCCGTTGCTGCACTGCTATGCCAACCATCATTAGCTCTAGAGGTTGAATCAATTTCACATCTAGAAAACTGCGAGCTTTCAGGTGTGCCATTACTAATTAAAATTTTAAAAACTTGGAAACAAGAACCTGCCCTAACTCATGCCGCACTGATAGAGCGCTTTCGAAATCAACCGGAAGAGCAGCAAATTCAGAAGCTGATGTCCTGGAATCCACCCGAATTAGCCGAGCCAAAACAAGCCTTGGAAGATGCTCTAAGCTGGATAGAACGTAAGACCCAGAGCTCACGCGTTCAGGAACTCATTGATAAACAAAGCACTGATGGCCTTACCGAGGATGAACGGCAAGAATTCAAGAACTTACTGCACCAGAAAGCATCATAAGTACTACCTATATCAGTCTTTTCTGATAAACTTGCCGGTTCACCCAGCAATCCCTCAAATCTGAGTTTGGTACAAAATGGACGAAGATCAACAATCCAGCATTAAACAATTAATCGCCAAAGGCAAAGAGCAAGGCTATCTCACCTATGCCGAAGTAAATGATCACCTGCCTAGCGGAATTGTTGACCCTGAACAAATAGAAGACATCGTTAGCATGATTAACGACATGGGTATTAAGGTCCATGAGCAAGCACCTGATGCAGATAGCTTAATCCTTTCGGACAGCGCTGCGACGGATGATGATGTAGAAGAAGAAGCCGCTGCTGCACTTGCAACTGTTGATAGTGAATTTGGTCGTACAACAGATCCTGTGCGTATGTATATGCGTGAAATGGGTATTGTGAACCTATTAACACGTGAAGGCGAAATTAAAATTGCCAAGCGTATTGAAGATGGTTTGCGTCAAGTTCTTTTCGCGATTGGTCACTACCCAGCGACCATTGAAAAATTATTATTCATGTACAACAAAGTTGAAACCGAAGAGCTTCGACTTACTGACTTGATTACCGGCTTTGTTGACCCAGATGAAGACACCGATGCCATCCCTCCACCTGCTGCACAACAACAAGCAGAAAGAGAAAAAAATCAGACTGGTGATGAAGAAGAAGAAGAAATTGATACCGGGCCAGACCCAGAAGAAGCACGCGCATTCTTTAAAGGCTTAGAAAAACTATTTAAAAAGCTTTCAAGTACAACTGTTGCTAGTGATGAGAAAAAACTTGCTAAAGCACGAGAAAAGCTTGCCGAAGAATTTACGATAGTTAAATTAGTACCAAAGATCGTAGATATACTTACCGAAGATGTTCGCAAAATGATGAACCGCATTCGTTCACATGAACGTAGTATTATGCAAGTTTGTATACATGACGCAAAGATGCCACGTAATAAATTCATTGAGACCTTTTCTGGAAGTGAAACCGATATTAAATGGGTAGATGGGCATACTAAGTCTAAGGCAAAATATTCAAATGCACTTTCCGAACTCAAAGCTGAAATTCAAAAAGAACAAGAAAAGCTATTGCTTATTGAAGGTGAAATAGGCCTTACAGTAGGTGAAATAAAAGACATTAACCGTCGGATGTCGATTGGCGAAGCAAAGGCAAGACGTGCTAAAAAAGAAATGGTTGAAGCAAATTTACGTTTGGTTATTTCAATCGCTAAGAAATACACCAATCGTGGCTTGCAATTCTTAGACTTAATTCAAGAAGGCAATATTGGCTTAATGAAGGCGGTAGATAAATTTGAATATCGTCGTGGTTACAAATTTTCTACTTATGCTACCTGGTGGATTAGACAAGCGATTACACGTTCCATTGCTGACCAAGCACGTACGATTCGAATTCCAGTGCATATGATTGAGACTATAAACAAACTCAATCGAATTTCTCGTCAAATGTTACAAGAGATGGGACGTGAAGCGACACCTGAAGAATTAGCGGAACGCATGGAAATGCCTGAAGACAAAGTCCGCAAAGTTCTGAAGATCGCCAAAGAACCTATCTCTATGGAAACTCCTATTGGTGATGACGAAGACTCACATCTTGGTGACTTCATTGAAGATGCTACTATCGAGTCACCAGTTGATTCGGCCGCCTTTGAAGGTTTAGGTGAAGCCACACGTGAAATTCTAGCCTCACTTACTCCACGTGAAGCAAAAGTACTGCGTATGCGTTTTGGTATCGATATGAATACCGACCACACATTGGAAGAAGTAGGAAAACAGTTTGACGTAACACGTGAACGCATTCGTCAAATTGAAGCTAAAGCTCTACGTAAACTTCGACACCCTAGTCGCTCAGAACAGTTGCGTAGTTTTCTAGAAATAGAATAAAGGAAATCAAATAGGGAATAGAGTAAAATTCCCTTTCCTAATTGTTACACTTTTGGGGCCTGTAGCTCAGTTGGTTAGAGCCGTGGACTCATAATCCATTGGTCGTAGGTTCGAGTCCTACCGGGCCCACCATTTCATCACGATCTGCACCACAAGACTTTCAAGCAGTTTCTATCAGGATCACGGATGTTCCTAATATCCCACAAATACCGCCTCCTTAAACACCTCCACGACTTTTATCACTACCCTTACCACTTTATTCCCTTGGCCAAGATCAAAAGTGATAACAGTATCGGTAAGAGTAAAATTATGTGGTTTTAAAACCCACGGGTGACGAGGGCTGAGGCATCGTACCGATAATAATACAGTGTCTAGAATTATCGGATAATGTAAATCGCATCAAATTTTGTAGGTGCATATGCTTGATTACTGCAGCTCTAAATTTAGAAACTTTTGGCTTCTCTATTTATCTTCTTATATTCTAAGAGCGAAGCGTCAAAATGAAGATACTAGTAAATAGCAACGTCTTCATGCGACTTTCTTGGTAATAGGTCTGGTTTTATTTTTGGATTTGCCACGCTTTGTAGAAGATTTTTTGACTTTTTTATCCTTTGGCTTAGAGATTAATGAAGTTGATGGTGTTTTGCTTATGCGAACACCAATTCCACCTGTGCCCACATAAAAGCCACTGTCAATCAGCTCAATTCCCGCTTTTTTTAATTTAGTTTTTATAGATTTTAATAAATGAGATTCAAGTATCATATTACTCGTTGGCTGTTCTATTTGTTTCAATAGACTATATGGTGTATCAATAAGTTTACAGAATTCATTGACAGAAAGATTTAGTAATGTACGTGCTGCACGTAGCTGCATGCCAAAGTCTACTTTATCAATTGTAGCTACTTTTTTCTTAGTGCTATCAACGTTATTTGAGTAAAAATTAAGCCATTGCTTCTCATGCTCTCGCATTGCTTTTTCATATAAGTTTTTTTCATAACTTATTTTTTTTACTTCATCTTTTTGAGTGCGAGTTGCTTCTATTAGTTTTAAAACTTTTGCTTTTTTTGTACGGTATTGTTTTGAAAGATGCTCTTGCTTTTCAAGCACCAAATTGACACGTTTCTTTATAGTTGTGCTTTTGCTAGCTTTAGCCTTTTGTTTCGCTATACGAACTCGTTCTTTCCCAGAGAACCATGCTTTGTAGAGTTTATCTAACTCTTTACGCTCTCATGATAAATTTTTCTCCAGTTTTCCAAGCTTAGTCTTAGCTAACCTAATTTTTGTATTATATTTTTTATAATGAACTGATGCTGTATACATATAGTCAACCAAATATTTGAAAGTACATGAATATTAACATAAACACTTAATAAAGTATTGCGCAATATAATATTGCACAATACCAATGAGTGTGTTACCATTGCTGCTATCTAGAACAAGAAGAGGAAAATTAGTCTTTATGATATTAAGTAATGCACATAATGTATGTCAGAAATTAAATGAAAATGCAGCATACGCATTTCTTTTTGATCCAGCATCTGCGAAATCGAAAAAGCGGATAAATGTGTTTTTAGAAGAATTTACCAAAAAACATTCATTAGAATCAGCTACTGTTGCACCGGGGACCTGGTCTTTTTCTCACAAGAAATATGGCCACTTTAGTGATGGTGTTATTGAGCTAGATGTAAATGATACAAAACCAGTTTTCATATTTAGAGATGTTTCTGAGGCTAAAATTACCGACAGTAGTCCTGATCTCGACGATGATTTACGAGCTGCAAAAAATATAATTAATGATGCTAGGATTGAGTACGTTAATAAGCTAAAGACAGTAATAACAATAGTAAAAGAATCAATAGAAGATTTATCGCATAATTTCCAAAACAAAAGCGAAAGTGATCTGGATTTAGATAAAGAATTGTTGGACTTGCAAAAAAAGTACCATATAACAATTGATAGATTATTAGAGATTCAGGGCTCTGTCGAAAAGAATAATAAAAATCTTAAAGCAAGTGCTGAAATGTCTTTGGCAAGCCTTAAACAATCCATTGAAAATACAGAAACCAAGATTGATGCAAAGTCTTAAGGTTCTAAATGCTAACATTCTTGCTAATTACATGAACTGATTAGTAAGAAGGTTTAGCTTTCATATGAGTTCTGAGCGAGAAACTAAAGAAAAGGAAGTCATGGACTCGCTTAGAGTCATTTCTCAGTATATACAGCGATATTCTAAATCTCTTGAAAAGGAATTTACCTTGAGCGCGTCGCAACTAATGGCAATGTGGACGATAAAAGAATCTGAAAAATTACGTATCTCAGATATAGCTAAAGCACTTTCGATACATTTATCAACTGCAAGTAATATGCTAGATAAGATAGAAAATAAAAAGCTCATTAAGCGCGTGCGTGAAGGTAAAGATATGCGTGCTGTTTATATTCGACTTACAAAGAAAGGTGAGAATCTACTGTCTAAAGCGCCACATCCTTCTCAAGGTAATTTAGCAAAAGCATTGCGCGCTACAGGTGATAAGCAAATAAATTCATTAAACAGGAACCTTGGAAAACTAATTTGTTCATTAGAACAGAGTTAATTTTTTAATCTTATCTATATAAATAACTTAATTTCTCATGCATTGACGCATATAAAAATCGAGCTTTAATGTCTACTATTGACCAAAATCGTACATTCGAACTAACTAAAATTTATGATACTAGGAGACAACAATATCGCAAGTAGTTCTCAATAGTGATGAGTCAAAAGCATTGGCGCGAACAATAAAGGATATAGTACTAAGAGATCGAATTGGTGAAATCGGGATTTTCGATGGGAAGGATCGTTTTGCTAGTACAAATAAGTGCTTGAAGAAAAAAGAGGTTGAAGACTTAAATTCTGCTTTTTCAAAACTAGGTATCAAATTAAGAACTGTATGACTGCTAAAGAATCAAAAGCGTACCTACATCGATCATCCCTATAAAAATAATATCTATGCAAATATTTCATGCATTAAAATGTTAGACAGATAAATATGAACCTTAACTTCAACTTAGAGGATGCAAGTCAAGTTGCTATTGGTGCTTTTGCATTAGCTGTGCCTGTGTCATTCTCGGAAGAAGCATGGAAATTAGGCGAAACTCTACCATTAATAAACCTGCTCCTGGTTTTTGTTTTGTCTGTTGTTATCTTAGGTTTTTTCGCATACGAAAGCGTATTCCAAGCAAATATCAAACATAGGGTCTCAGTTTTTTTAATTCGGATTGTTATTGCATACTTGTTAGCAGCTTTAGTTGTGTCGCTTGTTTTGGTTGCCCTGAATAAATTTCCTTTACTTACAGAACCAGCTATTGCATTTAAGCGTCTAATTGTAATAACAATGCCAGCATCTATGGGCGCTATCATTGCCGATAGCTTCGATAAAGAATAAATGTCTGCTTACGACCCAAAGCGGACATTACAACTTCTTGTATAGAACTAGCTCTTTTCAACTGATAGTCTATTTATCGCGATATGAATAACTAGTTTAGAAAAATGGCATTAACAGAATCAATATATGAAAAACTAACGAACGAAGAAGATACGCGACTTTGTAAAGAGATTAGTGACCAAGCATGTCGTGAAGTGCCAGGTAGCTTTGTTCTAATTTTGTTTTCCAATTTCCTTACGAAATTGGGAGATGCAATAGCTAGCCCAAAGATCACGCTTGCATGGGTTGTCGATATTGTTGGTGCGCCATCGTATGTACTCGGATTTCTCGTTCCCATACGAGAATCTGGATCACTCATTCCACAAATATTTATTGGTAGTGTAATAAGGCGTCTTGAGGTACGTAAGTGGGTATGGGTAATAGGGAGTATTATTCAAGCGTCAGCAATAATGGGTGTTGCTCTCACAGTATTTTTTCTTCAAGGGAATCTAGCAGGTTGGTCAATATTGACTCTTTTGGTAATTTTTAGTCTCGCACGCGGATTTTGTTCAGTTTCATCAAAAGATGTCCTTGGAAAAACCATTCCAAAAACAAAAAGGGGTCAGCTCACAGGTTGGTCTGCAAGTGCAGCAGGCTTTGTCAGTGTTGGGGTTGGTGCATACTTGGTCTTTATGACTTTACAAAGTGATAACAGAGTTCTTTATGGATATCTTTTGCTATCGGCGGGACTTTTATGGATATTTGCCTCAGGTATTTATTCCCAAATTAAAGAATTTTCTGGTGAAACGGGCGGTGGGCGTAATGGCATAGAAGCCATTCGTAGTCTAAACATACTCCTAAGTGACAGAGCCTTTAGACGATTTGTGATGACACGTGCACTACTGATGTGTTCTGCCTTAAGTGCTCCGTTCTACATTGCATTAGCACAAGAAAATCTTGGCTCACGCACCTATCTTCTTGGATTATTTATAGTAGCAAGTGGCGTCGCGAGTCTTGTTAGTGCACCATTTTGGGGTAGATTTGCTGACAAGTCGAGTAAATGGGTGATGGTAGTATCTGCATTAATAACATCGTCAATAGGCATCATTATTTTTATAGTAGATTTCTACCTACCTTCATTTGTTAATACAATCTGGTTTTTGCCGATATCATACTTCTTTCTATCTGTTGCCCATAGTGGTGTTCGAGTGGGCAGAAAAACATATGTTGTGAATTTAGCAACGGGCAATAAACGCACTGACTATGTTGCGGTAAGTAACAGTGTAATTGGCGTACTTCTACTTATGGTTGGGTCAATAGGTATTTTAACGCCACTTATTACAATAGTGGGTGTAATAGCATTGCTTTCCTTAATGGGATTTGCAGGTGCAATATTTGGATTATCCTTACCTGAGGTAGAGAAATGAAATCTATTAGAAGATCAATTGAAAGCATTTAAATTTATGATTAATTGGATGTCCGCTTATGGCCGAAAGCGGACATTCATAGTAAGCCTAAGATGGAGTCTATGGATCGCAAAAGATCTATACCATTGAGGGGTTTTTTGAGTATGACTGCACCATGTTTAGAAGACCATTGAGCCTGCGGACATTTCGGTTCATTCGTCATCAACACTACGGGAATATCACAGCCTTTATCTCGAAGATTTTTAATAACTTCTGCACCGTTTTTCTGTGACATCTCTAAATCAAGTACGATAACTCCTGTGCGAGAATGCGTGAAATCCTCTTCAAGAAGTTCATTTGCAGAAGCATGTGCGTGTGCGCTTAAACCATATGCGCCGAGTAAATTGCATATTCCAGAACGTGTATTATTATGCTCATCGACGACACACACATTATCTTTTATGGCTTCCATGGCTGCGAAGCCTATCGAACTAAAAACAACTAGATCTTGACCTAGGTCATTTGGCGAGCAGCAATTTAGGTAATATTTAGAATACGTGTGGACTCATAAATTTTAACTATCTGAGCTCTGAGTCATGAATGACCGCTATTGGCCGAAAGCGGACATTCAGAATATAAATTAAGGGAAACCTTGGTTGGAATCTTCAAAACAACATTGTTTAATGGCCGCTTACGACCCAAAGCGGTCATTGCAGTTTCTATATGAATAGTGGGTTTAGAAATTCAATCAAGCAAACTAAAAATAGTTAGATGGCTCTTCCAAAGACAATGTACCTTAGATACGCGGCGACGTTTATTTACGGAATATCCGGCCTTGTATTGGCTTGGGCACTCGTCACCCACACCCTTAGACTAAGAGCTGATGATGTTTGGTTCGCTTTGCTATTGCTCGTCGTGCCTGCGACGATGGTATTTGGAGCTGTATGGGTTTTCCTAGACAAAACTTGGTGGCGGCCTGTGCTGGTATTTATTTTACTTGTTCCATCAGTAACCTTATGGGGTGCAGTGCTACTTTACGCTTATGCTGGCTTTAGAATTCACTAACCCGTAATCACCACCTAACTAGTCTCTGTTCCAAAAGCTTGATGCCAACGCTCGGTTGTTAATGACCGCTATTGGCCGAAAGCGGACATACAACTGAATCGAGTTAATAGTGAAAAATAAGAAAAAAGCATGACGACTACGTATAAAGAAGATCCAGAACATAAAATTGCGGAACTGGTCGTAGATGGAAAAGTGAGACATGAAGATTTCAATAATATTGCAGTACAGTTAGAAAACTTTATTGAAAAACAGGGTCGTATCAAGTTACTCGAAGAGATTCGTACACTAGAAAGCATTGACGCCTCCATGGTTTGGGAAGGTATTAAGTTCGATATAAAGAATTTAAAACATATCAGACATATCAGTCACTGTGCAGTGGTTTCAGATATAGGTTGGCTAAGCCCGATCTCTAAAGCAGCAGGCGCTTTAATCTCTTGTAAGATTAGAACCTTCACATTAGATCAGATTGATGAAGCACGTACATGGCTACAGACTGAATAACCACTAACGAGCAAAGCGGACGTTCGCAATCTAGTTTAGAAAATGTGATAGCAAGGCAATAGTGAAAAAAATAATAAGAGATAATTTATTCGTATTTTTCGCCTATTTTCTAATTTGGCTATTGTTAGATTTTATAGATGTAAAATGGCAAAGACTCCCAGAATTTAAATACCATATACAATTAATTATAGCTCTTGTTTTTCTTAGTTTTATTTGGGCTAACAGAAGCCTCTCTCAGAAGTTGGGTCTACTATTAAGAATCTTAATAATAGTTTTAACTTCATCTGTAATTACTGCGTTATGGTTTGTTATAACCACTTCTGTTTTACTACAATTTCACTTGGCCATAGGTGGCCACTTATAAGTAAATGGCCGCTTCTGGCCGAAAGCAAGCATGCAATTTCTACATGAATAATGGGTTAGAAATGCATTTAAGCAAACTAATAAGTATTTATACGCCTAAACAAAATGAAGCTTGAAAATTTTACTGTTAGTGAAGACAACATTGGATTAAAGATTGGAGATATGAATCTCGATCTCCATAATAATTTTGACTTTCAAGCAATTGAATACAGTATCGACAAAAGAGAAATCCGATTATCTTGGAAAAGAAATTCAGGAGACTGGGTGCCAAAGAAAGACCCTCGAAGAATCGAGTTAGTATTCCACGGTGTAGCAAGATTCAGAATGAGGGAAAGAGACCCAGACATCCCTTTCTCCGAGGATGATTGTTTAAGCACTATTGGGTTCTTGCCACCTAATATGTGGGAACATATTGATGGTTACTCACCTTATCAGCCGACGGCTGATGATGATTTGTTAATGGACTTTATGTCCGGTGCCGCGCTAAAAATTCGAGCAGAGTCGGTAAGATGCGTATTGGAATAGCGGCGTATAACAGGGAGCATAAGATTTTTTGAAATCAATCTGACAAATATAAAACTTATATTTTACTTATTATTCAAGCTTGTGACTTCTTCCTTGCAACCTTCTTCTTAGATACTTTTTTCTTAGATGCAGTATATGCTTTCTTGGATGCTGCATATGCCTTTTTCAATGCAGCAATCTCAGCTTTCGCATTTTTCTCAGCAGCATTTAGCTTCTTTTTTATTAAAGCTGTTTCTTTCTTACTTTTCGCTTTTAGTTGAGCTATCTTTTTTTCTAAGACAGCCACTTCTTTTGTAGCCAATTTTTTTAGATCAGCAGTTTCTTTTCTCACCTTCTTTCGTAATGCAGTCAATTCTTGTTTTACACCAGCTATTGTTGACTTTTTTGCCGATTTCTTTTTGGTTGTTTTTGTAGCCATAATAAACTCCAAGTTGATAAGATAGCTGTAGTGTCTCAGAAATGACAGCTAGTTTCTATCGAACAATTATGTCTGTTAACGACCCAAAGCGGACATAATAATTTGTTAGAACCCTTTAAGTTCTAATAAGGGTTATCTACTTCTGTCCTTGAGGATTTTGTCTGAATATGTGTGATAGTAGATTCTTTGCTTTCGGAAATATCAGCAATAATTGCTTTTAGGTCTTCGAGTGAAGGTTCTAAATCCTTAAAATTACGATAGCCATAGTTAATAAATTCACGATGTAACTCTCTGGTGCTGACATCAGTTCCTTTGCAAGCTTTTTCAATTAACCTATTGAAAGCACTCTTATTGGGCTTTTTGATATTCATAACTGTGTTACCTCTAAAAAATACTACAGGTATGCATATCAAGTAAGCATTTGAGCAGATATTCTGCTTAAATTATGAAGCAGAATATATCTCAGTTGGAGTATTATTTTCTGTTAAAAATTATTAGTTTTTTCAAAGTTTATGTCTGCTATTGGCCGGAAGCGGACATTTATAATTAATTCTTAAACAAAGTATCTATCTCTGTTTCTGCCTCTAGCCAGTCTTCCACACAATAATCACCTTGAAAATCACGATTTAAGGATTTGAAGTAAGCTGCTTCTGCAATCATTTGATCTCTTAATTCTGGATCAACAATATCCGCATGTTTGGAATTTTCTTTACTTGTTTTTACTGCCTTTTTAGGTGCAGTTCGTTTAGCTGTTGGTTTCTTAATAATAGCTGTTGTTGCCATAGTAATCCCTCGTAGTTTTAACTTTGTTTTATATGAGATATAGGGCCTAAGATGATTGATACAAATCAATAGTAATTAAGGAAAATTTTGTTTAATCATTATTACTATATTTGATAAATATCAATGCCATAGTTTAAGAATCACGCAATATAAAGCTCATTTTATATATTTAAGAAAAGGGGAACTAAAACGGGAAGAAGAGCAAAAAAAGTACCGGTTAAAAAGAAAAGAATAACTAAACGAAAAAGTAAAGCTAAGAAATCAATTGCAAAAACTGGGGAGGTTATGACTCCTTTGGCAACTTTACGAGAAGAAGTCGATAACCTGTTTGAGCGGTTTTCAGAAGATTGGCCCAGTCTACCAAGACTTTTCGGGAGAAATTGGTCATATCCCATCGCCGAGTTTGAGCGAGGCTTTAAACTTCCAAGATTCGAAATTACTCCGCGTGTAGATGTCAGTGAAAATGCCTATGATATTACAATGGAATTGCCTGGGATGAGTGATAAAGATATAGAGCTTACACTCAGTGATGATTCGCTAACTGTAAAAGGTGAGAAAAAAGAAGAACGAGAGGAAAAAAAGAAAAACTACCATGTGAGTGAACGTAGTTATGGGTCCTTTCAACGAACATTTCGAGTACCTAGTGGTGTTGATCAAAGTAAAGTGGATGCTTCTTACTCAAAAGGTGTATTAAATATTTCCCTGCCTAAAACGGAAGTTGCTAAAAATAGTAAACGTTCGATTCAGGTTAAGGCAGCATAGGTGATATATTGATAAAATTATAATTCAGTGCTCACAAGAAAAGGCGGTAAATCAGTTAGATAAAATTAATACAGATAAAAATGAATGACAGCTATTGGCCATAAGCGGACATACAGTCCAAGCAATCATTTGCAACCTGTAGTCTCAATAGAATCTGTACCTATAATTGATACACTG
>JABDMD010000057.1 GCA_013001685.1 Gammaproteobacteria bacterium
GCGTGAAGAAATAGATCATTCTGCAATGATTAATTGGTTGCAGTCATCTGGGTATATTCCAATTTATGCAAAAGAAGCAAAATCATACTCAAACCAATCTTTAAAAAAGGTCTTTGCGGTATCTAAAAAATCGATTAATTCAAATCAATTATTAGCTTTTACAGAGCAACTAGCTACCTTGGTTAAGGCAAAACTTCCTGTTGATCATGCATTGCGTATTTTTAGAGATTTATCAGAACATGAGAACGTTCGAAAAATGTCTGCCTCGCTTTTGGAAGATGTTGAAGCAGGCAGTGATTTGTCTAGTGCATTAGAAAAGCAAAAAACTATTTTTAGTCCTTACTATATCAATATGGTGCGAGCCTCAGAGGCAAGTGGCAATTTAGAAATTGGCCTCACGCGGATGCATGAATATTTGGAGAGTGCTAAAACTATGCGCGATAAATTAATTTCATCGTTAATTTATCCAATAATTCTAATGGTAGTGGCAATGGCTTCAATAATAGTAATTATGACATTTGTGGTGCCAAAAATTACTGAATTGTTTGAAGGTAGTGAAGAACTTTTGCCAGTTGCGACAAAAATGGTAATTAGCGTATCTAATTTTATTAGTAGCTACTGGTGGCTATTGCTGGTTATTTTTATTTTTTTGGGATTTCTAATTCGATATGTTTTCACATCCCCAAGCTATCGAAAATTTTGGGATGCGAAATTAGTAAAACTACCCGTATTTGGTGATTTATTGGTTAAGCATGAGACTGCAAAGTTTACCAGTAGCTTGGGTAGTTTATTGTCCAACGGTGTTCCAGTGTTGTCTGCATTGCCGATTGCAAAAGCAAATCTAACTAATAGTTTATTTCTCGATAATATAAGTCGAGCAATGGAGCAATTTAAAGAAGGTAAAAGTCTTTTTCATACTTTAAGCATGGCTAAGTTATTTCCATCATTAGCCTTGCAAATGATTAAAGTTGGTGAGGAGACGGGTGAGTTAGATAATATGTTAAAGCGTGTTTCTGAAATTTATGAAAAAGAAACCTCCAATGCAATGCAGAGATTAGTAAATTTATTTGAGCCAGCAATAATAATTTTATTAGGTGTGGTGATTGGCGGAATCATTGTTTCGATATTGGTTGGGATGGTTAGCATTAACGATTTGGCTTCATAACGATTAGGTATTAATTAGAAGAGAGTGTATATGTATATAAAAGAACATAAAATTTTAAATAAAAGAGTTAAAGGTTTTACTCTTATCGAATTATTAGTTGTAGTTGCAATTCTTGCTTTACTTGCAGGTATTGTTGGACCACAAGTGATGAAGCGTTTGGGTGATTCAAAAACTAAAGCAGCAAAGATACAAATAGAAGAGCTTTCATCTGCTTTAGAGATGTATAAGATTGATACCAACCGATATCCAACTACAGAACAAACATTACAGGCGCTAGTGCAACAACCTGCAGGCGTGGATGGTTGGAATGGGCCATACTTACGCAAGAATTTTGTTCCGCAAGACCCTTGGAAGAAAAATTATAACTATCGCTATCCAGGTCGAAATTCAGAATATGAAATCTATAGTTTGGGCGCAGATGGTGCAGAAGGTGGGGAGAAGGAAAATCAAGACGTATTGAGTTGGAACTAAATCTAAAAAAATAGTAAATATGTTAAACTTAAAGTTTTTAACAAGCCGTAGTAGCTCATTAGGATTCACTTTAATTGAAATTCTTTTAACGCTAGTTATTGCAGCAGCGATTACTGCTATTTCTGCAACTGCATATAGTCGGCTTTCATCAAGTGCTGCATTAAAAGCAACTTCACAGGATATTCTTGTTACTTTACGACGTGCAAGAATTTCAGCGATTGCAAAAAGTGAAGAAGTGGCTTTTTCAGTCGATAATAACAAGCGAATTTATTGGGTTGTAGGGAGCAATAGACAACGTTTGCTAGATTCATCGCTTGATCTGCAAATCTTTTCTGCCAAAGGTCTGAGTACTAATAAAAATATTTCACAGATTCGCTTTGCACCAGATGGAAGTTCATCTGGTGGAGAGATAAAGATCTCTAATGGCAAGAAAGTTTATAGCATTGTTGTTGAGTGGTTATCAGGTAAAGTCGAAATTAGATAAGCGATGATTAATCCAAGTTTTATACGCGCAGCTAGGTGTGGGCGAGAAGGTGGATTTACCTTATTAGAAACTCTGGTTGCTTTATCGGTTTTAGCGATATCACTAGGAGTAACTTACCAAGTTTTTTCTTCTGCCTTACAAGGTTCCACGCTGGCAGATGATTACGCACAAGCTAGCATGTATGCAGATTCACATCTCGCTGAAATTGGCAAAAAAGTTCATGTGTTACCTGCGATCAGTGAAGGTGCCTATAATGAACGATATAGTTGGAAGCTAGAAGTACAGCCTTTAGACAGGTCCAATTCTCGCTCTGTTGTTGAAACGGTCAAGCGATATCAAATTGTTCTAAATGTATATTGGCATGCAAAAAAAGGTCAGCGTTCCATACGTGCAACCACCTTTAGATTAGCCCGTGCTTAATTATGAATGTTGCTAGAAGACGACAGGTTTCCTTTTGTCGGCAAGCTGGCTTAACACTTGTCGAACTGTTGATTTCTTTGGTGATTATTTCAATCGTGGTGACTCTATGTGCCAATGGCTTCATTTTTGGTAATCGTGTTTGGGCTAAGGTAGACGAATACCAAGCTAATTTAGACGAGGTTTCTAGTGCGCAACGTTTTTTACGCAAAGTATTAAGCGAAGCAATTTTTTATCCCATTGACGAAGATGAAATTAAAAATAATTATTTCAATGGCGAACCAGAAAAAATGATTTTCCTCGCTCCTTCACCTCAGTATGGTTTGGATGATTATCTTTATATCTATGAAATTTTTATGCAAAAAGAAAATGGTGCATATAACTTAAGTTTGCGTTATTTGCCTGCTAATACATATTTTTCAGGTAAAGCACGCACTGCAGAGAGAGATGTGAAACTGATTAAAGGTGTAAAAAATATTAAGTTTGAATATTATGGCCTTAATCAGCGAACAGGGGAATTTAATTGGTTTAAAAGTTGGTTGAATCAAAGTGCTTTGCCATCACGTGTATCAATTTCTGTAGAGTCGTTTGAAGATAAGCAAGTGTGGCCACCGCTAATTGCAGAAACTAAATACGGTAGTTACATTTTGCCATGAAGAGAATACATAGAGCATCTTCAAAAGGTTTTGCCTTAATTACTGTGTTATGGATTACTGCTTTTTTAGCAGTAATTGCTGGCTCCGTGTCATATCAAGCGCGCGCGAGTTTGGGCTTGGCATCTAATGTAGTAGCAAGCTTTAAGACCAAACATGCTGCAGAAGGTGCATTGCTATTAACGGTTGATAAACTAATCAAGCGCGATGAATTGCAAGGTTACGTACTAAAGAATCCAAATTTCAATTATGAATTAGATAATTTAACTATTTCTGTAGAAGTTGCAGATGAGTCTGGGAAAGTGGATCTTAACTTAGCATCAGTTGACCTAATTAAGTCGCTTTTTGTTGCGGTGGGTGTCAACGAAAAAGTCAGCTCGTCTATCGCAGATGCAATTGCAGATTGGCGCGATCAAGATAATTTAAAAAGAGCGGATGGTGCTGAAGATCAGGATTATGCCGCGAATGGTTTACTTTATGAGGCTAAAGATGACGAATTTGACAGTATCGATGAACTGTCACTTGTATTGGGTGTTACACCAGAAATATTTAATAGAGTCAAGCCTCATATAACCGTTTATGCTCAAGATATTGGAGTTAATACTACTTTAGCATCTGTAGTGGTTAAAAATGCAGTGCAGAATATTATTGGCACAAGTAACAGTGATGAAACTTCAAGTGATTACATATCCTCAACTGGCGGTCTCATTTATACATTGCGGGTTAAAGCGACTGATCCTAGTGGTTTATCAACTGTAATTACTAGTATTGTGCGTTTACAAAGAGGTAATATATTTGAACCCTTTGCAATATTGGGTTGGAAACAGAGCTGAAATTACTCTGATTGTTGCTGATACATTGCACGGAAGTTAATAAATAATTTAAGGAAGCTTTGCTATTTCTTTTTCTTTTATACAATCGGTTAAAGATTTTTTTACTTGGTGGGGTGAAGGTTTGTCATTACTTTTGCCAGGGGAAAAACATTCAAGCCATGGTCGTAATAAAGAGTCGTTACTAATAGAAATAGCTAGGGATGAATATCAGGTTTTAAATAGCGGCGGTGAAGAATTGCTTTATGTCAAGCAAGCAATTGCTGCTAATGGCAATGATTCTGAGCAACTTAAAAACATATTTAAAGAGGCTACTAAAAATGGCGATTTGGCTTTAGATATTCATATTAATGAAAGCGAAGTGCTTACTAGGCATATCTCATTACCAGCTAGTACAGAAGAAAACTTATATGAAGTTATTCAATATGAAATGGATCGTTACACACCCTTTAATAAAGAAGATGTCTATTTTGATTATAGAATTGAAGACCGTGATAAAGAAAAAGAACTCATTAAGGTATTGTTAATTGTTGTCAGAAAAGAAGTTCTTAACTCTGTTGTTGATTCGATTGAGAATAGTAGAATATATTTGCAAGCTATCGATGTTATAGATTCTCAAAATCCAGAAAGTTCACTGCACAACGTAAAATTACTGCGTTCATATTCCGAATTAGGCAATAGCAAAAAATCATCAACAAAATGGTTAGTGGTTGCTGCTGCAGCTTTACTGTTATTAACTGGCATAACACCGTTGATAATTAACTATATTCATATATCAAAATTGTCTTCTGAATTAACAGGATTAGAAAAGACTGTGCAAAAAGTTAAACAGTTACAAACTGAATATACAAAAATGCAGGAGCAAGTGGGTTATTTGGTAAAAATTAAAGAAAGAAATCCCAGCATTATTGAATTAATAAATTTATTAACGCTAGCCATTCCTGATCATACTTATGTACAGCGATTAAGTTTAGAAGGAGGGTTGCTATCTATTCAAGGTTTATCGGCATCTGCATCTGAACTTATCCCAATTATAGATAAGACTGGCATGTTTGATGATATTCGTTTTGCAGCGCCTGTAACACAAAGTGGTGCGGATGGCTTAGAGCGCTATTCAATTACTGCGCAAATCAAGTTTTCTCAGGAGTAAGGCATGGCACAAGCTCCAGAATCCAAACACAAGTTATATGCAGCAATAATATTATTTATTGCACTGTTGATTCTGCTTTTTATCGTAGTGTTTCCAATGTTTGCCTTATACAACAGCACTAAAGAAGATGTGGCTTCTTTGCAACATCGATTATTGCAATACAAAACGATTTCAAGAAAGACGAGTGGTTTGTCAAATAAGCTTGATAAATTACAGGCGTTTAATGAAGATCAAGAGTATTATTTTGCTGAGGATAAAGCAGCATTAGTATCCGCAGAATTACAAGGGATAATTAAAGAGGTTTTGAATCGTCAAGGCGCAAAAATTTTAAGTACACAACCGGTTACGAGTGGTAATCAAGATGAGCGGCAAATAAAGGTTTCTGTGCATTGCCGCGCAGATATAATAAGCCTGCGCAATTTAGTGTATGAACTAGAATCTCATATACCAGTCTTAATAATTGATAAGATAAACATCGGCAGAGGATATCGAACTACTTTTAGAGATCAGGCGTCTAAAGACTCAAGTGAAGCATTGGATATACGCTTCGATGTATCAGGTTTTTTAGCAACTCAAGAAGCTACAGCAGATAATGCAAATACTGAATTAGATACAAATTTATGAAAATACTATTAAGTACTATATGCATCTCATTGCTAGCATTATTTGCCTATCAGGTGATGTCTTATCCTTTGGACATGGAGGATTCACGTAGCCTAAGTCTGGATAAAGAGCTGGCGAAATCCATTGATTATGATCTCCCTCAATTAGCAGTGCTGAATGACATTGATGAATACTCAGAAATAGTGCAGCGGCCTTTGTTTGTAAAAGATCGTGCTGCAGCAATAAGTTCACGAACAGTAAATAAAGTAACTACAGTAGATGAATTAGCGCATTTAATACTAGTCGGTACTGCTAGTAGCAGTGATGTGCAAATTGCTATTGTTGCGGATACCAAAGCTAAGCAGATGGAGCGTTTGAAAGCAGGTGAGTCGTATAAAGAATGGGATATTGCAGAAATATCTTCAGATCATGTTGTGTTCCAAAATGTAGAATTAGAATACAAATTATTTGTAACACCAATTAAAGGTAGTCAAAAAGATAAGCAAGCAAAGTTAGCTAGCCAATTAAATAAACTTAAAAAAGAAAAAGCGACAACTGCTAAGAAATCTTTTAAGAGTTGGAGAAGATCAAATAAAATAGATACAAACAGTTCAAATATTGCATCGACCAAACAGAAAGCAGGTGGAACTGGAAATTTATGGAGTTACAGAAATAAGTCTCAGAAAAAAGATTCATCCAATAGCGGTGACTACAGTGGTGCGAAAGATAATAACAAACCTATTAAGCGCTCACCTATTAAAATTCCTGGTGAAGAAGAGAAAGATGCAGCTTATTATGAAGCTGAATATGGAGATGATGAAAATTCATCTACTGCAAGTAATAGTGAAAGTGCTAAAAAAGAAATATCCGTAGAAGATTATTATGACGATGAAGAAATCACCGAAGATGAACTTAAAGCTTTAGAAGTTTTGGGCGCTAAAATTTTCGACGATTAAATTCGTGCTTGTCTAAGAATTGTTTAATTAAATTAACGTGATAAATTGCCGTGTTAAATGTGCGGTTTTATAACGTATTGATGTATATGTAAACAGTTAAAACGATTACTTATACGAGAGTTGCAACTGTATGTAATTCAAATAGATTCTCATTGACTTGTTCTAAGCCAGTAAGTAACGTGTATTCAATTATGAATATATTAGTATCACCATTCGGCCCCAGACCCCGCCTCAAATAAGATGGTACTAAAAGCTCTAAGCTAAGAGAACGTTTAGAAAAAATAAAAAATAAATATGGAGGAGGTAACGTGCATATTTTGCGCGTTCGTCATCTGTTTACATTACAACTTAATTTACTATTGGATGTGTTTGAATAATTTAAACAATCTCGGTAGTCCAGTTGTAAAACGTAAGGTTTATATGTACATACAAAAACACATAAGTTTAATTAAGCTAATGCATGCGTGTCTGGTGGCGTTAGTGTTTATTATTAGTGGATGTGCAACTACAAATTCCAATCAACCAAAAGTTGCAGAAGTTAAAGTAGATGATGTGACTGCAAAAACATCTGCAACTGTAAATCAGAAAAATGTAGAAATCGAAGCTTCCGACACAATTAGCTCAGAATCAAATACACCGTCAACGCCTACCAAACGTGCTGCAGAATTTTATCCTGGAACAGGTACTTTTACAGCCAGGCCAGGTACAAGTCTTTCGTCCAGTACTACAGAAGGTGATATCACCTTAATGTTTCAAGATGCGCCGATTGAAGAAGTTGCTATGACGATTCTTGGTGACTTACTAGGACGTGCTTACGTTGTTGATGAGCGCGTTAAAGGTTCAGTAAGTCTTAAAACGGGTCGTCCATTAGCAAGAGATGCATTAATTCCTGTAATGGAAAACATTCTAAAAGCGAACAATGCAGTGTTGGCAGAGAATGATGGTGTGTTTCAAATATTACCCGCAAGTGAAGGTTTGAGTAGTGTTGTTACCCCTTCATATGAGCTAGATCGTCAAAAAGGTTACCAAGTTATTGTGGTTCCACTGCGTTATATCTCAGCGGCTGAGATGAAAAATGTTCTGCGTTCGTTGCAGGGTGAAAATGCAATGATACAAACCGATGAAAGTCGAAATATTTTATTGGTCTCGGGTACGCAAGCAGAACTGAAAAACATGCTAGATACGGTTGAGATATTTGATGTTGATCAATTCAAAGGGATGTCCACTGCTATTTTTAGATTAAGTTCATCTTCTGCAAGCAAAGTGATTCAAGAGCTTAATGCAATATTTGGTTTTAATGGTGAAGAAGGTCAAGCTGGTGTAATACGTTTTGTAGAAATTGAACGCTTAAATGCAATCCTTGCGATTACTCCACAGCAAAAATACTTAAACACTGTATCACAATGGGTGGATAGACTTGATCGTGTTGATAACAGTATTGCAAGAACACTGCACGTGTATTTTGTACAGAACTTACGTGCCGGTTACCTAGCGCAAATTCTTTCGGAATTATTTGATGCAGATGTTTCAGCTCAAGAAGGCCAAGATCCTGCAGCACTAGCACCGGGCTTGGCTGGCTCGTCAATTGAAAGTTCTGGAATTGGTAATTCAGATGCAGGATTCATTAGTGGTGCCTTCGGGTATAGGAGCGAATTTTCCAAGTAGTTTAAGTCCAAATACAGATCGCTTTGCATCAGCCAATCAATTTTCTAATGGTTCAAATGGCAGTGGCAACAG
>JABDMD010000079.1 GCA_013001685.1 Gammaproteobacteria bacterium
CAAAAGTGCCAAGCACAAACACCAATAGTAAATGAGCCGCTATATTCATATCAATGCGCTTATTATGTTAAGCCCCTGAATTATTATGAAAAATACTGGAATACAACAAATACTATACTGCAATTAACAGCAGTTAGGCCAAAAACATTGTAACTCTTTGACACAAATCAACATTGCTTAGTTTCATGCTAAATAACGTAGAAGCGATGTATCTATAAAGGCGTAAAACCCTATTTTTAGTGCCTTATTGGCGCTTTTTAGTACCATTGATATCCACATTGTTTGTGAAGAAATGTAAATTAAGAATAAATGCGCTTTTAAGTACTAAGAAAGCTTAAATTCAGCTTAAAAAATTATGACGTAATTTTACATATTACATACGAATTACTAGAACTAACTTCTGTAACAGTAGTCTTATAATTATAAGGAAGTCCCCAAGCCATGGATGGCATCCTCACTATTTTTTGTGTTCATAAATTAGGTAAAATCTATTGTGCACAACTTAAAGCGGGTCATGAAAAGATAACAATTGGCGTAGAGTATTTTCGCAATTCAAGCGAGCATCGTTTAGATCGTTTATTACTACAACCTTTTAGAAAAGCAGGCTAGGCAAAAGCCAGTTAAATATTCTGTTTTTCTATATGGGTAACAATTTTATTAGTTAACAGCATGATCAAGATTGCTGCACCTGCATAGGCATACAAACCAATATGCTTTTCAACATCACCAATGGCTCCTAGTTTTACTACCACGACCAATATAGCCACTACAAAAACGTCCAACATCGACCATTTTCCAAGCCGGTGTATTAAATGCAGAAGTTCTTTTGTCTTAGCGCTCGTCGTTTGTTTAGCTAAAGTTAGCTTGAATAAGAAAGCTAATTTAAATATTGGTAAAATCACGCTAAATAATACAATCACCACAAATAATAATAATTGTCCCTGTTTAAGAAAATTCCAGCATGCTGTAAAAATAGAAAAAGTATTCTGGATGAAGATAAATTTTTTAAAGGTGATAATCGGTGCGATTAAGCCAATGGCAAGTAATAAGCCTGCAATTAGAAGCAATAGTAATAATACGTACTTATTAGTTGTGGAATGCATAGTATAAATAAAATATTTAAGTTGATATTAGAGCAGATAATAGAACATGCAAACAATTCAAGAACTCAATGCCGATTATAGTCAGCGCGCGGTGTTGGAAACTGCCAATATACAGTGGGAAACATCAGAGGCTAATGGTGTGTTACGTAAACGCTTAGAAAGGATTGATGCGAAACCAGAGCCTGTCACTACTATTGTTCGCTATCAAGAAAATAGTGCATTTCCTGCACATCAGCATGTTAAGGGCGAAGAAATTTTTGTGCTTGAAGGCACTTTTTCAGATAACCATGGTGATTACGAAGCTGGTAGCTATTTGCGCAATCCTGCGGGAACCTCGCATTCTCCATTTAGCAAGCAAGGCTGCACCATTTTTGTAAAGTTGCAGCAGTTCCAAACTAGTGATACCAGTCAAGTAAATATACAAACCAAGCAGCAGCAATGGCTACCCGGTTTAGTTCCGGGTTTAAGTGTTATGCCGTTACATGAACATAACCATGAGCATGTAGCACTAGTGAAATGGGAAGCAAATACAATTTTTCAACCGCATAGGCATATTGGTGGCGAAGAAATATTTGTACTCGAGGGTACTTTTGAAGATGAATTTGGCCGATATCCAAAAGGCACATGGATAAGGAATCCCCCGGATAGTTTTCACACACCTTTTACTAAAGAAGGTTGTGTAATCTACGTAAAAACAGGGCACCTAGTAGAACTATAAAAATATTTAGTTACAGTTGATTTGAGCTGTTAAATAATAGTTGTATTTTATATAACTGTTTTATACAGAATTATTACAGCTAATAACCGAATATGAGGGGATCTCGGTGATTAATATTGAACTATGTATGTGCTGCGGATGCGCTAGTTCCAACTCTCAAACGAATTCATATTCTAAATTTAGGTAAGAAGCATGAGCGATGAACTAGAAAAACTGGATGGTGAAGATAGCGCTATTCTTAACAAACGAGGTTGGTTCCTGGTTACTTACTTCCAGACTAGAAACGGTGATACAGGGTCTAATGCCTATAACCTCGCATTAGAAAAAGCCAAATCTATTGAGCGTCAAACTGGTATACGCACACACCAGAAAGGCAACCACACCATATTTGAGATTTGGGAAAAGTGGTAACAGTAACTTAGTTACGATGTACGCGGATGATGACATCCACATCTTCAATCTGTAGATCGTTTGGTAGTTCTGGCAGTTTTGATATTTCTACACTTTCATCTGTAAGATCTTCTAATTCACCGGTGTCAGAATAATATAAATGATGATGTTTACTTAGGTTGGAGTCGTAGAATACTTTAGATGGATCTACGATCACTTCACTAATTAGTCCATGCTGTGCAAACACGCCAAGTGTGTTGTACACAGTAGCTTTGGAAACTTCTTCATCTTCTTGATTCACGGCCACTAATACTTGTTCGGCAGACAAATGTTGTTTGCATGAAAACAAAACCTCACCTATCTTGATGCGTTGATGAGTTGGTGTTATACCTGAATCACGTAGCATGCTGACCACATCAGCACGTGATTTAGGAAATTGGTCTAGACTGTTCATGTTTAGAATTATAGAGATAAATTAGACAAAGTCTATTTGACACTCTAACACCATGTTAAGTATGAATGAATGTCTAATTATCTATTATGCAAACGCTGTTATTTGTGACGGATTCAGCGAATCAGAGACGAGTTTAGTCATGATTCTGGCTGAAGCTATGCTCATGATAATGCCGTATCGATAATGTCCACTATTTAGATATAAGCCTTCAATCATGGGGTGTTTGCATATATATGGTGTGTCACGTTGAGTGCCTGGACGCAGTGCCGACCATTGTTTTATGGGTTCAAGCTTTTCTAGAGTGGGCATTAATTCATGTGCGATGGTTTGTAATGACTGACGTGCTTCTTGAGTAACATCATTTACAAACCCTACATGTTCAACCGTACTACCACATAATATATGCCCGTCTTGTCTCGGAATTAGATAAGATTTTTCTTTTAAAATGATATGCGAAAGAATTTTCTCCGGTAGTTTATATAGCAGCATTTGTCCGCGTACTGGCTCAATGTCTATTTCTGGGTCTATACTAGCTCCTGCTTGTATTAAACTCTTTGTCCATGCACCACTACAGATAATTATTTTTTCGGCATATAGTTTTTCATTTCGAGTAGCTAAACCTTTCACTGTATTTTCTTCGATAAGAAAGTTCTCTACAAAAGTGTTCTCACAAATTTTAACTTTTCTTTGTAGTAAAGACTGCTTTAAAGCGCTGATGAGCTTAGGAGGGCGGACTTGGGTGATGTTAGGAAGATAAAGTGCTTCATCAAATTTAGTAGATATATTTGCTTCATGTTCTAATAAGGATTGCGCAGTAAGAACTTCTAGCGTTTCGTTATTATGTTTAGCCCAATTTAAAGCTTGTTGTTTCTCATCTATATCCAAAACCAACATGCCAGATTGGAGGAGCTCGGAATCTATAGCAGTTTCTTGCTTTAACTCATGTATTAGAGCAGGAAAGTTTTTTCTGCCCTCATTAATTAATGATTGCGTTGCTGAGTTTTTCTGCCAAGGATTGAGTGGCGATAAAATGCCTCCTGCAGCCCAAGTGGCAGCGCCCCCTAGCTTGCCTTTATCAACTATGGCAACACTAAGCCCTTCACTTTGTAAGCTGCGAGCGGTTAGCATACCGATAATGCCGCCGCCTACGATAAGCACATCAAAATTATTTTCTAGATTGTTTACCACTTAATGAATAACACTACTTATGAGAGAATCTCTTATGACTATCTTAGCAAGAGAACGAATCAAGATAATCAATGATGCAGATTGTAATTAACGGTGAATTAAAATTGGTTAGCGAAAAGCTTACTGCTCAACAGCTATTGCAAGAACTCGGTATAGCTGAACAAAAGCTGGCGCTAGAGATCAATGAGGAAATTATACCTAGAAGTAGCTTGTGTGAGCACGTAATTCAGCCAGGCGACACAGTCGAAATTATCCATGCGATTGGTGGTGGCTAGTTTTATCCACTGCTGGTTGTGCGTAGTTCTAAGCTAGGTATACATTGAACGGAGCTCAAAAATAAATATATTGCTGCCCAGCATTCACAACACTCCTCGATCACTCTTCCAATATGCGTATGGTTTAAGCTTGATCTATCACATAGTTGAGATATCACTAAAACCACGATCCAAAGAAATAGTGCGATAACCCAAGGTTCTAGCTTACGCAACCTATGCCATAGACTGCGCACATATTTAATCAACAAATATAATATGCAGATTGCTAATAATATGAATACTGCGGCTGCAAATAATTTTTGCCATAGAGGAACCTCAGGCATCGAATAAAATTTGCCTCGTGTAACATGCTCTAATGTAAATAAACGATGAACATCTGCCTCGCGCAGCAGGTAGATAAATAAAACATATGCGGCAGCTGTTGCGGTAAGTATAGGTGCGTCTATTTCAGTATTAAAGATAAGGATTAGTAGTGTCAGAATCGCACACGCTACGAACGTCAGTGTTATGATGGAAATATAACCTGCGTCTGCAATACCAGCACCACTAATTCCTGCGGGGAGTAATTTTGCATGTACGAGAATGTAGATTGGCAGTAACACCAGAAGTAAAATATTAATGAAGTTTGAAGACCAACATTTATTCATTTGTTGTATGTCAATAAGTCTTAATTACAATGCACTTGAATGTAACATAGAAGTAACACCATGACAGTAAATCCCGACATCACCTCAGTTTCCGAAAGGAGTAAAGATTTTTTAAATCTTGCTGGTATTAATTATGGGTCTCGTCTATTAGTTGGCACAGGTAAGTATAAAAATTTGCAAGAAACACGCTCAGCAATTGTCGCCAGTGGTGCTGAAATTGTTACCGTTGCTATTCGTAGAACGAATATAGGCCAAGATAAAAACATACCTAATTTACTTGAAGTAATTTCACCTAGAGAATTTACTATTCTCCCTAATACTGCAGGCTGTTACAGCGCTAAAGATGCGGTACGTACCTGCCGACTTGCTCGCGAATTACTAGATGGACACTCACTTGTGAAGCTTGAAGTGCTTGGCGATGAAAAAACGCTCTACCCAAATGTAGTAGAAACAATTAATGCTGCTAAGACGCTTATTGAAGAAGATTTTCAAGTCATGGTGTACACCAATGATGACCCGATCGTTGCAAAGGAACTCGAAGCAATGGGTTGTATAGCGGTAATGCCGCTTGCAGCACCGATAGGTTCTGGTCTTGGTATTCGTAACCCACACAATATTTTTACCATTGTTGAAAATGCATCAGTCCCTATTTTAGTTGATGCGGGCGTGGGCACAGCGTCTGATGCTGCGGTAGCAATGGAGTTAGGATGTGATGGGGTGTTGATGAATACGGCAATTGCTGAAGCACAAAACCCAGTATTAATGGCATCGGCTATGAAGAACGGCATTGTAGCAGGGCGCGAAGCCTATCTTGCGGGTCGTATGCCACGTCGTCGATATGCGTCGGCTTCTTCACCTATTGATGGTAGCTTTTTCTAAAAAGCCGTACGGTTTATAAATTCTTGCAGCAAACGTCTTCTTTTATACGTAGTTTTGTTCGTCGTGAAGGGCGTTTTACAAAAGCTCAGCGTGAAGCTTTGCAACTACATTGGGCGCATTATGGAATCGAACCTGGTCAAGAAGAACTTAACCTTGATAAGTTATTTATAAAAAAACAACCTGTAGTTCTAGATATTGGTTTTGGTAATGGAGAGGCATTGATAGCTCTTGCAAAACAGCATCCAGAATTAAATTTCTTAGGTGTGGAGGTATATCAACCCGGCATAGGAAATTTATTAAGAAATACATTTGCAGCGAAACTTGAGAATATTCGCGTAATCAATACTGATGTAGTCGAGTTACTGAATAACAGTATTGCTACAAACAGTTTTGCAGCGGTACTTATTTGGTTTGCAGATCCATGGCCTAAAAAACGACACCATAAACGTCGTTTGATCCAAGTTCCTTTTTTACAATTACTGGCAGAGAAATTAGTAGTTAAGGGAGAACTAAATATTGCCACCGACTGGCAAAACTATGCGGAGCATATTCAAGAAACGGTCAAGCAAAGTGGGTTGTTTGAGGAACTGCCTTCATCGACTTTTATACAGCAGCGTCCACAAACAAAGTTCGAAAGGCGTGGTGAAAAGCTAGGCCATAAGGTATCTGACCAAGTTTATATTAAGAAAACTAACTAGTTTTAGACGGGTCTAGTTTAATCGGAGTTAAACGCTGCGCTGGGCATTCGTGCTCTTTGGCAAGTGGACACACATCTTCCTCACAGTTGTTAATGTTTTGCCAAGCAAACTCTATGGCGCTTTCATCGTGACGGTAGAAGTGATCCGACCAGTCTGGCCCCGCAAAACCAGTGCGTACAAACACATCCATAACTTGTCGTTTAGTACGTGCAAATACGAATTCAATATGTAATGCAGCTAGACGCAGTGAAAGTTGGTGCAGCATATCCTCACCAGTAGCGTCAATATCTGTGATCGCTTCAGCATCAACAATAATAAACTTCAAATCAGGTTTTGCAGCGACGCGTTCTAAAACTTTTTCTTCGAAGTACATAGCACTGGCAAAGAACAGAGGCCCTTCAAAGCGCATTAGAGAGATGTTTGGGCAAGTTTTTAAAATATTAGAGCCTGCATCGCGTAATTCACCATCTGCAGCTCTTGATAAAATAGTAATGTGTGGATGCATGGTGCGGTACATGAACAAACCTAGCGACAATACAACTCCGACAAAAATACTTTGCTCTAGGTGTGGAGCTAATATCAACGTTAATACAAAAGTTAACACCGCGATAAAACCATCATGGTTGTGTACACGAAATGCATATTTAATTTGTTTAATACGAATCAGGTTAATTACAGCTGATATAATTACAGCAGCTAAAGTTGCTTGCGGAAGGTGGTAGAGATATTGACTAAAGTAGAGCAACACTAGTGATACGGCGACGAGGATTCCAGTAAATACCGCTGCAAAGCCTGTTTTTGCGCCAGCAGCCATGTTTACTGCCGAGCGTGAGAATGAACCGGCAACCGGATAAGCACCTGATAATCCTGAAGCAATATTACCCAAACCTTGCCCAACCAAGCCTTGGTTTGCATCAATTCGCTGTCTAGTTTGTACAGCAATTGCTTTTGCAATGGAGATTGCTTCCATGTATCCAATTACTGCAATTACGATTCCCTTTGTAATTAAATCTAATGCCACTGACATATCAAAAATTGGAATACCTATGCTGGGTAAACCTTCGGGTACTACACCAACTACTTTGCCGCCATGTGCCTCAAAACCAATTAGCCAAGAGACTAAGCTAGTGACTACAACAGCGGTAAGCACTCCTGGAATTTTAGGAGCGAATTTTTTTAGACCAAAAATAATAACCAGCGCAGCAATTCCCATTGCCAATGTCAAAAAATGTGTATGTGTGCTTGCTTCAACCAGGACATTCCAAATCGTTTCATAAAAGTGACTACCTGATTCAGCGGTAACACCAAATAGTTTTGATAATTGCGATGTACCAATGATGATGGCAGCGGCGTTAGTGAATCCAATAACCACTGAGTGAGAAAGAAATTCAACTAAAACGCCAAGACGTAGCAAACCTAGTGACACCTGAAATATACCAACAATTAAGGCGAGCACTGCTGCATAGACAAAGTAACCTTCAGGATTCGTAGTGGCTAGTGGTTCTAATGCTGCTGCGGTCAAGAGCGAAACTACGGCTACAGGGCCAGTTTGTAATTGTCGGGATGAACCAAAAAGAGCAGATACGATTACTGGTAAGAATGATGCGTACAACCCGTAGTGCGCAGGGAGGTTAGCTAGTTGTGCATAAGCCATAGACTGTGGAATTAAAACCAAAGCGACTGTTAAGCCGGCAAGACAATCTTTTATTATCGTTTGGGGGTTTTTTAATTCGCCAATCCAATTCAGGTAAGGAATAAACCGGCTGATAAGCTCACGTGTATATTGTCTTGCAGTAATCAACTGTTACTCCTAATCACGCTATCTGTTCATAAAAATAGCGGCGGAAATGCTCAAAATATAGGTTTTTTTGGCCAAATAGTTAGATATCTTAAGTGGTAAACTGCAGAATTTTACATACAGTTATCTAACTATCTTGATATTTGATATTAAGCCATAAATGTAATCACTGCTAATATATAGAGTTATAGATATTATTGCTTTGAGCCAGCACACAAATTTCGTTTTGCTTCTAGAAACCGGTAAAGTGAGTAACCATTTGCGGTTGCAAGCTCTAGTGAATTGGCTAAAGTTGTAAGCTCGGTACAGCAAACATAAAGAGAGGATGAGTAAATGTCGGTCGAACATCCCATCATTGCAGTTACTGGCTCTTCAGGTGCGGGCACCTCTACGGTTCGTGAGGCGTTTGAAAATATATTCACTGATATAGGCGCCAATCCTGCGGTTATTGAAGGTGATAGCTTCCACAAATACACGCGTTCGGAAATGTATGAGCGTATCAAGGTGCCAGATTTATTTGGACGGCGTCTAACGCATTTCTCACCAGATGGCAATCACTTCGATCGGCTTGAGAAATTATTTAATGAATACTCATTAACCGGCACAGGCGAGATGCGTCTATATCTGCATAACGAAGCAGCAGCAGTACCATACACAGGACTAAGTAGTGGTGAGTTTACTGATTGGCAGCCAGTACCTACGGGCAGCGATTTGTTATTTTATGAAGGTTTACATGGTGGTTTGGTAACAAAACAATATGATATTGCGCAATATGTAGATTTACTAATTGGTGTTGCACCCACTACAAACTTGGAATGGATTCAGAAAATCTGTCGTGATAGTGCCGAGCGTGGTTACTCGCATCAGGAAGTAGTTAACACCATAGTTCGGCGTATGCCTGACTATGTTACTTATATTTCACCGCAATTTTCACGTACCGATGTAAATTTTCAGCGATTACCTATAATTGACACTGCAAATCCATTTGATGTTCAAGAAATACCATCCTTAGATGAAAGCTTAGTAATTGTGCATTTGCTTAGACCCGAAAAGTTTACACTCAATATCGACGAACTTCGTGAAAGAATCCAAAATTCATTTAGCATAAAAGACAATCAACTAATTATGCCTGCTGAAAAAATGGTGTATGCCATGGAAATATTACTGACACCAGTGATAAAAATGCTGGTAGAGAAACATTCTGATGTTAGAGCTCAAGCCGGTTAAATTTCTTATTGTATTTAAATATTTATATTTATGAGTGCACCTTTTCTGCTTGGTGTCGCAACTGGCCCAACTTCTCGCAAATTGGTTAATGATTGTTTGCAACAATTAGGCAGTGTGCGCGGAAAATATCAGCTTGGTTTTGTCTATGCAAGTGACACCTTGAGCGAAGACCTAGAAGAGATCCTAGGTCGTTTAAAACAAGAAACAGGTATTCAAGAATGGATGGGTACTTTAGGAATCGGAGTGTGTGGCACCGGTGCTGAGTATTATGACGAACCTACACTAGTAGTAATGCTTGCTGATATTGATGCGAAAAAATTTTCTATTATTGGTACCAATGACATAAATGAAGAGAAGCTCCTCGAAGAAGTTTCTAGTTATTGTAAAGATGAGTTGCCACATGTGGGTATTATACATGGCGACCCTAGCAATCCTGCTACGCCAAATATCATAGAAAAAATATCTGAAGCTGTTCCTTCTGCATATTTGGTTGGTGGACTCACTTCTTCCCATTCCGAAAATTATCAAATAGCGAATGAGATTATTAAGAGTTGTGTGTCAGGAATATTTTTTTCACCTGAGGTAAGTACCATAATTGGCCATACACAAGGCTGCACCCCGTTAGATCAACAGCATGTAATTACAAAAGCAGAACGAAATTTGCTAATCGAACTGGATGGACGTCCCGCATTGGATGTAATGAGGGATGATATTGGAGAAGTATTAGCCAAGGACTTAAATAAAATTGCCGGTTATATATTTGCTGGTATGCCGATCGAGTTTTCTGATACGGGTGATTACTTAGTGCGAAAT
>JABDMD010000178.1 GCA_013001685.1 Gammaproteobacteria bacterium
GATCTAAATAATTCAACTCCACCAAGTTATAGTTACAGAATTACATATGATTCTGATATATATGTGGATGGTAGTGACAAAAATAACGATTGCGCCTTAAAAAATAACACAATGACAATTACCGGGAGGAAAATTAATGACGTAATCAGAGAAAGTGGTAGGTAATTTCTCATGCCTGCTTTCGGCCAATAGCGGGCATTAAAACAAGTGTAAATAGGATCGTTTAGTTTCTATGTAAAGTTTATAAACATTTGTCCATTCAATCATTCCATGAAACAAATGTCTGTACTGTAAATATAAAATTAATCTCTACAAGAGCGAATAAATTCTATCTAAATTGCGAATAATTCATGATGAGCTTGGCTGAAATGTAAATATTTCACGAATACATATACTTAGAAGTAAAAAGTTAAGCAGTTACTTATTCTCAACTGTTTAAATTTTAAACGAAACAGCCCCACTATTCCTTTCACAACTAAATTGTATAGTACATTTTCATCAAAAAAGTTTGATGTTTCTTATTGGCGCGCTACAATTTTGTAGGAGCTACCAAAGAACCTGTCTAGCTTCTCTAGCGCGAGTGCACATTCAGCAAGCCTCTTCCTGATCTTTGCTTCTTCAGTAGCTTATGTCACCGCACATTTAATTTATACCGCACATTTAATTTATTAAGTACAAATACTCTTTAGCTTTGCAATGGCTGCATATGTTGAATGGTTATTTGTGAATCCAAGGGATGGGATTTAATAAAAAAATAACTAATATATCCTTAGAGGGGTTCAAATGAATAAATTTGAAAAATTAGATGAGAAGTCATCGAAATATCCAAAAGTAGAAACAAAACTTCCCGATGATTCACCCATCTCTGAAAGTCGTCGCAAATTCATGGGTGGTGTCGGTGCTGCACCACTTGCAGTTGGCGCACTCAGCCTGCCATTTGCAAGTACTACTGTAGACGCAAGTGGACGACGCATCAGAAATCGTGACGCACTCACTCCATTTAGCCCGCGAACACGCGCTGCTCGTTCAATTAAACTACGTGTTCGTTCCGCTTTACGACAATACAAACGCAGCATCCGTAGAATTGAGCGAAGAGGTGATCGTACTCTTCATAGAAACAATGGTGACGAAAATAACCTTGAAGGTTTCATTGGAAATTTTCATAAAGGCCTGAAGCAAAATGATTTGGGGGAAGTAGATCGCAAAGCCTATTTTCGACTACTTAGAGCGCTTCGCACGGGAAAATTTGATGATTTAGCAAAAGTAGAACTTGGTTGTCCAGATCCTTCGTTACAACGTCGTTTAGTGAATCCAATTGCAGGACTTGGCTTTCAAGGCTTAGGGCCAGACTCACATTTCCAATTCATACGCCCTGCGCCAAGATTTAGAAGTAGAACTGTTGCCTCTGAAATGGTGGAGGCTTATTGGGGTGCATTACTACGTGATGTTCCTTTTGATCAGTATGAAGACAATCAACTCGCAAATGATGCAGCAGCGGAGCTTAACTCTCTACCTGGCAAGTCAGGAATGATGGATGTTAAGAATAAAGTTACTCCAAATAATTTATTTCGCTCCGGTTTACCGGGTTCTGAAGTGGGCCCGTTTGCTTCACAGTTAATTCTCAAAGATGTGCCTTACGGAGTACAAGGTTTCAGCCAACAATTTGCAAATCGTCAAGCTGGCCTAGACTTCATGACAACGTATGAAAACTGGCTTGATATTCAACGTGGTTGTGCACAAGAACCTGGCCTGGACATTTATGACCCAGTACGTCGTTATTATTACAATGGCCGTGTTGCAGCTTCTTATGTACAAATTGATGCTCTAGCTCAAGCTTATTTTAATGCCTGTGTAATTCTGTTAACTCCACCCACCACAATTGGTCAGTTTGGTATGAATGCAGGTTTCGGTGGCATAGGTGCTCCATTTGACCCTAACAATCCTTACTTTGGTTCTGCCGTTGGCGGAGGCGTAGGTGATTCCTCTGGCTTTAGCGGCGCTGCACGCGTATCTGAAGGTCTTGCAACATTTGGTCCACCACAAATTCTGACTTTATTGTGGGCCGTATCAGGACAAGCTGCGCAGAATCAATGGTTCCAAAAGTGGAATGTGCATCGTCGTTTGCGACCAGAAACTTATGGCGGCCGTGTACACAACATGATGACAGGTAAAGCTAATTACCCTATCCACCCAAGTCTTTTAGACTCACAAGCAGTTAAGGAAACATTCAGCCGTAATGGTACGTACTTACTGCCTATGGCCTTCCCAGAAGGTTCACCAACACATCCATCTTATGGTGCCGGACACGCAACAGTTGCAGGCGCATGCGTCACATTACTAAAAGCAGTATTCGATGAAGATGCTGTGATTGATAATCCTGTCCAACCAAGTGCGGAGGGCACTACTCTTGAACCCTACACGGGTGGTGACACACTAACCGTTGGAGGAGAACTTAATAAACTTGCCGGCAATATTGGTTGTGCAAGAAACTTCGGCTGTGTTCACTGGCGTTCTGATAATGCGGTTTCTTATCGCTTAGGTGAGGAATTTACAATTCAGTATCTACGCGATTTAGCAAACACCGCTCTTGAACCATTCAGTGGTTATAGTATTACTACTTTTGATGGAGAAAAAATCACCATCTAAATTACGGTTGTAATTGGAAATCTAAAGGGCGATCCATTGGATCGTCCTTTTTAGCTTGGCAAATCATATATTATGTAGACACATTGACCGTGATTATTTCAATCAAGTGAAGTGTTGAATATAAATTTAATGACAATCTTCGACAAGACACATATCAAGTTATTTATCAGAGCAATATTAGTTCTCATCATTACCTTCTTACCTGCGAGTTACGCACAAGAAGAGGTACACGAACTTAAGCTTGAACCCGGTAATTTACCATCTGCCAACGCATGTACATCTTCGGACGGAAGATTCATTGCTTTCCATTCTGCTGCCAGCAATCTTGTTCCAGGAGATACAAACAACAAACAAGACATTTTTGTTTTCGATCGTAAGATGAAAATGATGCAGCGTGTTTCAATTGCATCTAATGGCGAACAAGCGAATGATTATTCGCTACGCCCCAGTATTTCAGGAGATGGCCGTTATGTGGCTTTTATGTCTTATGCAAAAAATTTAGTAGATCACGATCATAATCATCAATTAGACGTTTATATTCATGACCGCCAAGAGAAAACTACAAAACTGGTATCAGTATCAACAGAAGGAATGGCTGGCAACACTAAATCTATGAATCCAGTAATATCCTCTGATGGCCGCTTTGTAGCATTTGAGTCATTTGCAAATAATTTAATTGAAGAAGATATTAATGAAAACCCTGACATTTTCGTGCGCAACATTCCTGAAGGTAAAACAGAAGTCATATCGTTAAGCTCTCGAGGCCAACAAGCTAATCATGGCTCATCTAATCCATCCATATCCGCTAACGGTAGATATGTTTTATTTCAATCGCCTGCGCGCAATCTTGTACCCATTGACAATAAAAGAAGTGATGAAAATGAATGGAATTTTTCAGATGTTTTCTTACGAGACCGTGAATTAGGCAAAACAGAACTAATCTCGGTAAATTTAGAAGGTAAACCTGGAAACCATCCTTCTGGAAGCCCAAGTGTTTCACAAGACGGTCGCTATGTAGCATTCACCTCAATGGCAACTGATCTTGTAGAAAATTATCCAGATGCCCCACTAGAACTATCGGGGAAAGGCTTTACTGCAAGACGCATTGATATTTATGCACGTGACCGAGAAACTAATACCACCAAGCTTGTCTCAGTCGCATTAACAGGAGAACCAGGTAATCATCAATCACAAGCTCCAAAGATTTCAGCAAATGGTCAATTTGTAATATTTCAATCTGCAGCCAGCAATCTTACAAAGACTCGTATGCCAGGCACGACTATTAATATCTATCAGCGCGATATTGTAAAAGATGAAACTACTTTAGTTACAGATTTCAAAGGTCCACAGGAAACCAATGTAATGTCTGCACACTCTGCCATCACGCATGATGGAAATTTTGTAGTGTTTGACACGAACTATGGGCACCAAGGAGCAGAACTTGCAAATAATTCAGACGTTTATATTTGGAACTCAACAACAGATGAAATTGAATTAATATCGTTGGCTACTCCAACTCAAAATTAGTTACAGCCAGAAAAAAGGTTGCCGATAACAACGAAGTGATTTAACTATCTTATTTAGATAATAACAAAAATAAAACATACATTTAGTTAAATTAGAAATATCTTCATAAATTGTGCGTTTACAAATAATCTCTGAATGTCCGCTTTGGGTCGTTAGCAGACATTGTGAACATGTATTTTATTGAATCCAACCTAACATTCTCCTATATGGTTTAGTTTATGTCCGCTTTCGGCCAATAGCGGACGTCCGCAGACTTTTGATGGATAATATATTACTCCTCCAAACATGGAATCTAAATGTGTGAGTGGTAGTTGTTGCCAAGACCGTATTGACGTTGCTGTGCTGAACGTGAAGCAACGTCGTATTTTGATTATTGTCCTTGTGGTCAATATAGCAACCTTCCTGATGATGGTTTTTGCGGCAAAAATAAGTGGCTCTTCATCCTTGTTGTCAGGTGCGTTGGACAATTTCGGTGATGCAATGACATACATTTTAAGTTTGTTTGTTGTTGGCGCAAGTCTCGCTGCAAAAGCGCGAGTAGCGATGTTTAAAGGTTTGCTGATCTTTGGTGCTGCCATTGCTGTGGCATTCGTGATTGGCTTAAGACTATTGCATCCCGAAACACCTGTATTTGAAACTATGGGTATTGCTGCGTTCATAAACTTAGCTGCTAATCTACTATGCCTTTGGTTATTGACACCATATAGGAATGGTGATGTGAACATGTCTTCTGCGTGGGAATGCTCACGCAATGATGTGGGTGAAGGATTTGCAGTTATTGCCGCGGCACTCGCAGTATGGGCGTTTGGATCGGGTTGGCCTGATTTGCTTATTGCAATCAGCCTGTTAATTCTGTTTTTGTGGTCAGCCACACGAGTGATTTGTGGAGCATGGAAAGAGCTTCATCCAACTGAAATGCAATGATATATAAATATCCGCTTTGGATCGTAAGCGGGCATGTTATAATATTTCATTAAAGTTATAATCAAATCTGGGAGAGAGGTATGAAATCTATAATTAAATTTATTCTTTTTGTTCCTGCCACCTTAACATTGGTTTTACTTACATTCTCATTTCAGGCGCATGCACGTGATGTGAAGATAATAATCAGTGATTATGGCTACCATACACCTCATCATTATTCTGATTATAATTATTCACGACGTCTTTATAACAAACACTATTTTGATAATAGGCATCGCAGAGTTAATGGAAATCGTTACAACGGCAAGCGATATTATAGAAATAATTTTCAATACTATAATCGGAATCAAAACCTAATAAACCGATATTATTGTCCTTACTAAATCATTTTGTTCACCTTGAAAGCTGTATAACTAAAAAACAGCTTAGAATGTCTGCTTTGGGTCGTTAGCGGACATTGAATTATTACTACCAAATATCTAAGACATTAACTATTACAATGACTAGAATTATTATCAATATAGATATGATTGACCAAAGCCTGTCTCGTTGTAAATATAATGGAGTGTGTGTGGCTTTTGTAATTTCTTGCACATCTCGATCAGGAATATCATTGAAGCTGCTATATATTTCTCCATCATCTCCTTGAACCTTCGCATTGAGTCGCTCTGCTAGTTGAAGCATCTTCCTAACAATTTGCTTATCTGGATTTTTTGTAAAAATATTTCCCTCAACCCAATCAAACCATGGTGATTCATATCTACTATCACCTGACCAATCGGCAAAGAAAGGTCCATTTGTTGTGTCTAAAGTTAGCTCTCTATCGGTTTCAATAACAGACAACCATTCATCTGAGGAAATCCATTGGTCTTTATTTTCTGACCAATTTTCAGCTCGCGTTATATGTAAATCATAGCCCATGAAAATTGTTTGCCAGTATTAAGTTATAACGAGTGTCCGCTTTGGATCTTTAGCTGTCATTTCAGATTTGTATTTTAGAGTTTCCAACCAGATTCCCCATTAATTTATGTTCAGAATGTCTGCTTTCGGCCAATAGCGGTCATTCTATTAGTAGCCAGTCAACATTTAAGTTAATTTGTCCCAAAGACCAGACTGATAAACGACAGCTCCAATTAGAACAATGCCAGGCGCAATCATTCCTCGAACAAAACAAGATTTTTTGGTCTGAATATCTTGAAGTATGACAACAGTATTGACTAGCAATGTTATCGGAAGAGAAATAATTAGCATGAAAAAAACGGCTAAAGCGCCAAACTCAGCAGCACTGGCACCAGATTCTACATTTATAATAATCAGCATTCCTATTACAAGTAAGACTATAGGAAGTAGAAGACCATATATAAACCGGTCTCGTTTCCTCAATTCCATACAACAGTCTCCTTTCGGCCAATAGCGGCCATTTATGGGTTGTTAAAACATAATAGACTTTCTATCTAATTCATAAAATAAGCACCTAATTATTATTTAAATAATAAATTGAAGCCATAACGTACTGAGTTATTATGGTATTAAATTAATTAGCTAAAAAGTATTAAAATGTAATCTATGTCTATTAATTTATTTGCTTATTTCTATAACCTTATCCTTGTCATTTCACAATTTTATTGTATGAAAAATTTAATAATTCCATGGCTAAATGACAAATAGCCTAATGATGGCGTTTGATAGGAAGGAGGTTAGAGGCTATGAACATTAGGAATACTACATATACTAATGATCACACTAAATCAGATCTTGAAGAAACTAAACTCAGTTCTAAAGATGTAAAAAATAATAAAACTAAGCATGATCGACCTGCTATTTTTATAGAAGAATTAAAGGATCAGGATCAATATAATCGTTCCATTAAAAGTAATTAAAAACATTTTTAAATTTTTAAAAACTTTAGTTACCCATCAAGATAATAATTACTTACACTTATCAGGTCATATTATGTTGAATGATCAATTTGTATTGTAAATTGCACACAACTTTTTTGATGATGAATCACTTAATGTCCGCTTACGGACAATAGCGGTTATTCGAGAAAAATAAAATTACTAAATTTTAACTCTCAAATTTTTCACTCAGCTCTGAACAATATGCAATTACAACCATAGCCCGCTAGCTCATAGAAGGTATTTCTATAAATAATGCACTTAAGCTCTTAACGCGCTGAAAAATAAGGCATGACCACTGTCTTGGCAATTCTGGGGTCTCTAGCTAAAGCCTATTAATAAATAACTTACTGTTTCATTGTAAAATTTATATGATTTGCTTCGCATTACTTCGCGAAAATAAAATCGTATTTACCTTGAAATAGATAATGAAAATTTTAAGCCAGTGAAAATTGTTTTACAATATCTACCTAGATGTGAAATCGTTCACGAATAGTAGCTATACAAACTACTAAAGTAGAGGCTAGTTGGAGTCTAAGCTGCTGGATGTTGCTTAGATATTATAATAAGTCTTAGAAGGACTAGGAATCTTAGGTGGCGATTGTCGTTATTACTGAGAAGATAATTATCGAGAGAGGTACAAGGAATGGATCAAGATCAAAAGAAAGCAGAGTCAAGACGCGAGTTTTTAAAAACAGCAGGGAAGTTTGCAGTATATACGCCGCCAGCATTAATGATTATGAGTAATGCTAATGCGAAGGATATGTATGCGTCTTGCGATAAGTTATCTAACTGCAACGAAGAGACAGAAACCAATAATGTTGGCTCAGGTGGTGGTTGGTTGCAAGACTTGGCAAACCGTGTGAGATAGTTTATCTACCAAATTATAGAGCTGAATAAGTTTTCATTGGGCACGTATATTAAAAAAAATAGTCCTCTATTCAGTAATCTATAAGTAATAGGCTGCGCAGTAACGTCTGCGCAGCCATCTAATTTTTCTATAACCTGTCAAATATTTATCTCGCTATACCTAAATCTGATAATTGAATTCGTCAGAACTTACACTGGATAGCGAATGAACAATATGCTTTTGTATTTCAAAGAGCATTCGTAAGACGCTTCAGCTTGGTGTAAGCGTTCTTTCAAAACGAGTGGACTCGTTATAAGGTCCCTTGCCCTAAGGTTTAATCGTAAGTGTAATTGCTACAGTGTTTTTGCATTTAGAATACTGTGAGGCAATACCGTTCATAAGTATGTTAAACCTATACCATAGGTTAACAACGGATATCAGTTTCATAAGTGAATTAATTTAGAGTTAATTAGGAATAGTGTAAATGAAAAATATATTTGGTCTTTCTGTGGTACTACTAATTTTAAGCACGCTCAGCACGGTAGTGCTTGCTGAACACCATTTTTATGTTGGAGGTGGTATAGGAGAAAGCTATGTAGAAGAAGATAATGTATTGGCAGGGGAAGATTTTGATGATGAGGATTTTGGTTTTAAAGCATTTGCTGGCTACCGTTTTCATAAGAATTTTGCAGTTGAATTAGATTATCTAGATTATGGAGATCCAGAGGACAATATATTGGGCATCGATATTGAAATAGAAGATTTATATGCAGTTGCTTTGTATGGTGTTGGCATATTGCCGCTATCTGATCAATTTGAGTTATTTGTTAAATTAGGCGGTGCTTATTGGGATGGCAAAGCTAAAGCGACTGTTATGGGTTTATCAGCTTCATCAAGTGAGGATGGTACGGAATTAGCTTATGGGTTAGGCGCCTCATTTGCCTTTACTGAAAAATTTGCTGTCCGAGTTGAGTATGAGGAAATAGATGTAGATAGCGATGATTTAAGTCAACTGGGTCTATTTACCGTTGGCGGCGAATTACGATTTTAAAATAATATAACAAAGTAAATTTACCTAAAAAATTATAGATTAGAAAAGTTGGTCATTATGACCTAGACAGTAGTTGAGCTACTTTCTTTATGCTGGCTAATGTTTTATTTTGGGTAACAAGTAAAGTTCTCCACCATATCTTTTACCATTGAGTATAGATACTATGCATGAATTAATATCGTGAAGCGATCTCAATTATATTTATGAAGCCATCGCTAATTTAGATTTTACTCGGTGGTCTTTAGTGCCTGGCACATACTTTGCTATACGTGGTACAGAATGTGCTAATACACATACATCTTTTATACCTTTTTCTTCAGCTTGGGATTCAACCGCTTCAGTTACTGAGTTTGCGGTTGCTTGATTTGTGATGCAGCGTATGGTCGCATACTCATGGTTAATATGTGCATGAGCTAAATCAGGGTGTTCGTGCTCGTCTTCATACATTGCAACAAATCGTGAGTAGCTAACATTTAAACCTGGTGCTCCTGCGTCCAGCATGAGATCCATGAAATCTTGTGATTGGTCACGATTAACTACGGCAGAGAAGCAGATTTGGTTTATTAGTTCTTGTTGTTTTTGCTGTCCAAGATTCAGTCCTATTCCTTTGCCTTCACCGCCAACATCGAATACAGCTTGATCACGCCAATGCGTATGACCCGTTAAATTGTCAATTGCATGAATAATTTGTTGGGTGTTTGCGGGATAATGAGGATTTGCAATTCGACTAGGTAAATTAAACATACCTTTATCGACTGGTAGTCGATACATAAAACCTCGTCCTGGTAAATGAAATTCACCTGCTTTAGCCATAGCAGCAAAAATTCCTTCTACATCTGAATTGTCTGCGAGTACCATTAATATTTCTTGTTCACTGTCTTTGGTTATACGCAACCAACCGAGTCGATCTCGCAAGCCTTTTCCTTCTGCATAATGCACAATAGGTCCGTGTGCGCCTGCATTGATTGCAGCTTTGGCAATACGGTCACTTAAACTGTGCCCAACGCTACAGAAAATTGCACTTAAATTTTCAGATAGTTTGTTTGATTCGGTGGTGGTATTTAAAGTTTCTTTAGTGCGTAAATTATGAAACTCAGATCCAACGTAAGCACTTTCACATGGTGTGCTAAAAACGGCTCCTGCGGCTTGTAGATCTAATTTACCTTCAACAATTACTGTGTTGACTACGCGCTCTACATCGCGTGCAGGAACAACCATGCGTAGCATAGTTTTTGAAGGGCTAATGGGCGGTACCCAGGATTTCCACCAATGATCACGAAGTAACGTTCCACGTGCATTTGAGACTAAAACATCGGTCACTTCGTTTGAGGTTAAATCATTAATTACAGCATTAGCCGAGGGTGAAGGTAATACAGCTGTAATGAGTGAGATATGGTGTTTACTGTTAAACATTTATGCGGCTCCAAGTTGTTTTGAGTCACTATCTAATTCACTTTGAATATCAGGTTCACTTGCTGCTTGAAGTTTTTTCTCGTTTCTTTGTGTGTAGAGGCCAACAGATAGGACTGTCATGAT
>JABDMD010000180.1 GCA_013001685.1 Gammaproteobacteria bacterium
CCACAAGGAAGTATGTGTTAGCGCGCAACTCGCTGTAATGGCTGCAGGAATTCTTAAAAAATCACGTCTATTCATTATTGGCTCATTTTTAAATCTATTTAAGTTGATAAACAGGATCTGACATCAGTGCTAATAGATCATCCTTACTAAATGTTTCTTTACTATTACTCACTATGCTTGAATCTACTGGATCATCTGCCAACAATAGATTCAGCACTTCTTGCTTCGAGTGCTTACCGGAAAAACTTTCAAGAAAAGTTCGTAAATCAACTTTTTGTTTCTCTTCATTAAACATTTTTTGCATATTCAATCTTCTATCAAATTTCTTTTGTTGTTGATCACTCTCAACAGCATTCCCTCGAAACATGCGTTCTAATAATTGTTGACGGGTTAATAAACTACTCGAAGTAATCCATTCCACACCACCTAACCATCCTTTTACATTAGGTGGATCAAATACATTCTGTCCCAAATGCGCACTTGCAAAAGCAGCAGCTCTACCATCCTTAACCGGGATATCTAAGATACGCAGGGTACCCACAATATAATCAAGTGGTGATTTTATAAGCCGCGCATAATTGTCTGCATCTCTAAATGAACTACTCGTTAATAATTCGTGCATTAACGACTTCATTTCATAGTTGTTTACCCGCAAAATTTTTGCTAAGCGATCTACTTCTATTTTATTTGGTGTTTCTGAAACAAATTCTTTCCATAATTTAGTTACTAACAAATTGGCAACTTCTGGTTGTTCAAAAATAATCTCAATTATATCGTTGCCATCAAATTTACCCCGCTTGCCTAAAAATACTTTTTCACCTGAATCATGCATGCGTTTGCGAAACATGAATTCACCGGTTTTTCTATCGATTGACCAGCCTGTAAAGGCGCGCGCAGCTTCTTTAATATCTTGCTCTGTGTAGTTCCCTTCACCCAAGGTAAAAAGCTCTAACAATTCACGCGCAAAATTTTCATTAGGCGATTGTTTAGAACTCTTGAAGTTATCCAAATAACCTAGCATGGCAGGATCTTTACTGATCTCATGCGCTAGTGCTTTAAAATTACCCATGGAGTGTTTGCGAAATAACTCGTTTTGTCGATAAAGCAGCACAGGTTGTTTCACTTTCTTTAAACTTGAAGTGAAGTGGTTGTGCCAAAAAAGCACCATCTTTTCAGTCAAAGGAGATTCAGTATTAACCATTTCGGTCACCCACCAACCTTTAAGCTCAAATTCTTTCATTTTTAGTGCCCTTCGAAACGCCTTCTTCTCTTCTTCAGAAGCACTTTTCATACGCTTGCGATCAAAACTCAGAGGCTCAAACAACCATGCAGGTGGCTTTATCATAGGATTAGGGTTCACTTGATCAAGCAATTGGTATACAGCTTGTTCATAGTTAAGTCGGGAATAGTTATTGATATCTTCCTGACTCGCACCAAACCCCGTTCGGGTCAGTAAATGTCTCGCCTCTTCCTGTGATATGGCGAATACCACATTACTGGTAAATACAAAACCAAGAATAAGTACGATTTTTTGGATTATTTTAAGCATACGCAATATTAAGTATTTATAATTTATAACGATCAACTCGTATATTGGTTGACATAGTGGTTACTTGCTAGTTTCTTAAAGGCCAAAAAGAGTCATAGAAAGCATACAAATACAAATATAGAAAGGGTCTAAATGTCTAAATTACATCATGTAGTAATCGTTGGTGCTGGTTTTGGGGGTATTCAAACTGCACATCACCTTAAGGGAGCTAATGTTCGAATTACACTAATCGATCAACATAATTACCATTTGTTTCAACCACTACTTTATCAAGCTGCCACTGCACTTCTCGCACCTTCTGAAATTGCTTGGCCGATACGACATTTGCTGCGTAAGCGTAAGGAGATCACCACATTATTAGCAAAAGTTATTAATATTGATAAACAAAATAAGAAAGTAATTCTTGAAAGTCGTGAATCAATTGAGTATGACACTTTAGTGTTAGCTACTGGCGCACGGCATGCTTATTTTGGCCATGACGAATGGGCAGAACATGCCCCAGGATTAAAAGTATTAGAAGATGCGACCAGTATTCGTCAAAAGATCTTAATTGCATTTGAAAAAGCAGAAGCTGAGAGTGACGCTAAACGTCGTGCTGCCTTATTATGTTTTGTTGTCGTTGGTGGAGGACCCACCGGAGTTGAATTAGCAGGTACTATCGCAGAGCTTGCTCATCATACTTTGAATGGCGAATTTCGAAATATAGATACTCTACAAACTCGAGTTATTTTAATAGAAGCTGCTCCACGAGTGTTACCTAGTTTTGAAGAAAGTCTATCCGCATATGCTCTGAATGCATTAAAAAATTTGAGCGTTGAAGTTGAGCTTGGCAAGCCTGTGTCAGACTGTAATGCACTCGGTGTAGTATTTGGGGATAAAAAATTACCATCAAAAACTATTTTATGGGCCGCTGGCGTTCAAGCCTCTCCTGCTGCAGATTGGTTAGATGCAGAAACTGATCATGTTAACCGTGTAATGGTTGAGCCTGATTTAACATTAGCAAATCATACAGAAATTTTTGTTATTGGAGATACAGCAACCATCAAGGACCAACATGGCAAACAAGTACCGGGAATAGCGCCTGCAGCTAAACAACAAGGCCAATACGTTGCAAAAAACATTAAGGCACGCCTTAAAGGCAAAATCCCCAGCAAACCATTTCGCTATAAACACTATGGAGACTTAGCCACAATAGGAAAACGTGCTGCAGTATTTGATATAGGTTGGCTAAAAGCACGCGGCAGAATTGCTTGGTGGCTATGGGGTATTGCTCACATTTACTTTTTGATAGGGGTACGGAATCGTATAGTCGTCGCAATGCATTGGTTATGGATTTATTTTAAAGGTGATCGCGGAGCACGTCTGATTACTCAAGTAGATACGCAAGCGCCATCCAAAAAGGAAAATATTTAAGTTTCTTTCTCGGCTATGACGGTTGCACGCAATGGGGCTTGGTAGCCTTCGATCGTTAGGCTGTGATCATCTGGATTCAATGCTTGTTCTAGTGAATATCTTGTCATCCATTCTGTTTGGCGTTGTTCTTCTATTGTCGTCATCGTGATATCGACAACTTTAATATTTACAAACCCGGACTCTTTTAACCAGGTTGTTAACAGTTCAGTACTAGGTATCATCCAAACGTTACGCATGTTGGCGTAACGTTCATTTGGAATAAGCACATCAGCATTTTCATCATCAATAATTAGCGTTTCCAAAACAAATTGCCCTCCTTCATCAAGCAATGCATATACTTGATTAAGATGGGCTTGCGGCTCTTGACGGTGATACAAAACACCCATGGATAAAATAGCATCAAAACCTGGTGAGTTTTCAGGCATTTCTTCGAAGTTAAATGGTAGTACAAAAGCTCGTTGCGCAACTGAAGAGTATTTTTGCAGGGCATGAAACTGAAACGCATAATGCCAACTAGGATCTATACCCAACACTAATTTTGCACCCATGGCTTGCATACGCAATGCGTAGTAACCATTGCCACAACCGATATCCAGAACTAGTTTATCTTTAATCTCTATATGCGAAGCGATACGCGACCATTTCCAATCGCTACGCCATTCTGTATCGATATGAATTCCAAATATATTAAACGGTCCTTTACGCCAAGGACTTAACTCTTTTAGTTGTAACTCCAACAATCGTTTTTGATCAGAAGAAATATCACCCGAGTCTCCAATCATTATCGTTTCTTGATTTAGATCCGTTGAACTTGAAGTTAAATTTGGTAGTGATTCTAGAATAATTTGCCAATCTTTAAAGTGGCCATGCTTAGGATTTGCATATTTTTCATCAAGCAGTGCAAGAATATCAGACTGAATATCTTTCAATCTTGTGCTATTTATCGCATTGAGAAGTTCTGTACGATCAGGTGGAATCATTTAATAGCTAAATATGAAACGAAATTAAGATATTTAGTCAAAACAGATATTTTTGAAAATCCAGCTTTTTGCAAACGCTCTATATGTTGTTCATGCGTGTCTCGAATCAAGACATTCTCTAAGGCTTCACGCTTTTGACTGATTTCCATCTCACTATAATCATTTTGACGTTTAAAGTTTTCATGCAATTGCTGCATGAGCGCTTCTTCATTCACGTCTTGATAAGTAATTTTTTCAGACAATAGCAAAGCTCCATTTTTATTCAATCCAGTACAAATTTTATTTATTAACATATCTCTTTGAGAACGGTCTATAAACTGTAAGGTGTAATTGAGAACTGCAAAAGATCCATCTATTATATCTACAGCTGCCACATCATCATGTATAAGCTGAATGGGAAACTTTAGATTTAAACTCTTAAGTCGTGCTTGAAGTTGTTTAATCATCGCGGCCGAATTATCCACTGCATGTATTTGAATATTGCTACAATTTGTCGCATTAGCAATCGATATTGAAGCCTCACCCAGTGAACAACCTAAGTCATACACATTAGAGCCTTCTTGTATAAATTGATTTGCGACAATTGGGAGCAATTGATTCAGTGCGGTATAGCCCGGCACCGAACGTTGAATCATATCCTCAAAAACACCGGCAACATCTTCGTCAAAGACAAATTTTTCAACTTTATCTTGCTTACTAGCATAAATGAGATCTTTACTGGATCGGGTCAAAATATCTAACCGCTTGGGTAATTATTGTTCAGACATACTGCTATGTTCACGAGTAGCCCGAAATTCAATTTTCGGCCATTTTTCCAAGGCCATCTGAAGATTTACTCGTGTAGGTGCAATATAGACCAGTTCATCAC
>JABDMD010000041.1 GCA_013001685.1 Gammaproteobacteria bacterium
GAAACTTCATTTATTGCACGTGTATCTGACAATCCCAACACTATGTAAGCTTTATCCCAATCAATACGATGGATGTGATCAGACATACTATGAATATCTAATTTATCGAAACTGCCAGCTAACGAAAGCTCTGCTTCATATACTAGAGATTTATATATGCCACGTTTCCTATGCTGCTCAGCTAAATTAACTTCAATGCTTAAATCTTTCGGTAAATGAATTGCATATTTTGTTAAATATTTAGTTTTTGTTTTTATTTTTTCTACACCATTATCATCTTTAATGGTTTCTTTGCTTACGTGCTTCTCCACAAAAGGAACGACTAACACCGGACCTTGTAATAGTTGCTGACCGCCCCAGGTATTGGCAATGTCATGCAAAACATTACTGTATAGTCCGTTGCGCTCATCAACTACGCCTTGCATCATTACTAAAGGAATTAACATCACAAGCGCAATGACACCTACGATCATCGCTCTGATTGTTAGTGTATCGTTCATGCTTTTTACTTGCTTACCAGCAGAATTATCTGAATCCATATTTTCTGTGTTAGTCATAGTGTTAGTACTTGATTGTTGAATTTTTCGGACTAATAAATAGATCAGGAAACCAATGCCTGCTAAAACCGCTAGCAAGATGAGTAAAGCGAGTACGGCGTAAATCATATCCATCCCATTTATTTAGTTGTTATAGCTAGCAGCCTAACGAATAAAAGTGGCAAAAAAGCGCGCTCATTATGAATATTTGTGGAATGCAATTTTTAGCTCTGCAAGTCCTGATAAATGAGCTATATATCACGACCAACTGCAGATCAGTATAGCTCTTAAATTATGGCTTTAAGCCTTATTCCGGCCAGCCAATGAAACGGGGCATTTTAGCAATTTCTGTTGGAAATTCAGTCAATTAGACATTCTAATCCTTAGCTATATAAATAATGAGTACAATATGACTAAGGACCACATCCCCATGCTTATACACCTGCAAAAACTAACCTCACAGAAAATGATCTCGCACTTACTACTATCTGTGCTGCTGTGTTTTTTATTTGTGCTGCCTGTTTCATTCGTGTCGGCCAACATGGTATTAAGCGAAGCCATTATTCATTTCGAACCAGGCAAACCACTACGTAAAGATATCGAAGTTGAAAATCCCAGTTCAGAAAATTTATATGTGGAAATCACACCGGCTGTAGTATCAGAACCTGGAACTAAAAGTGAAAAACGCATAACCATTACAGATCCTCGTGAATCAGGCTTATTGGTTACACCAAACAAAATTGTTGTTCCTCCTGGTGGACGTAAACTAGTACGTCTAGTTTCATTAGAGCCACTTGGTGAAAAAGAACGCGTTTACCGCGTCACCTTTAAACCAGTTGTTGGAGATCTAGAAACTGAACAAATAGGCATCAAAGTTTTGATTGGCTATGAAGTTCTTATATTGATGCAACCTGCAGCACCAGACCCTAATCTCATTGTAAACCGAAGTGGCAAAACGCTTTCGTTTGAAAATAAAGGCAATACAAATATATTATTACGTGAAGGCAAACAATGCCCCGATGGCGTTTCGAATGATTCAGAAAGTTGCGAACGTTTAGGTGGGAAACGCTTGTATCCTGGAAACAGTTGGTCGGTAGACCTGCCTTATAATAAAGCTGTCGATTACCAAATGAGTATCGGTACGAAAAACTCAGTCAAAACCTATAAATAACCCTAATCATTTAGTTTCACACATTGCACATGCAGAAGAAACTGCAACGCTATGTAGGTTACGCATGCTTGCTGGTGCAAGCTACTTTTTTTCTGTGCTCAATTTTAATTTCAGGACAACTACTAGCTGAAGACAAACCAGCAATTAGAATAAGCGATACACCACCACCAGGCTTTGAAGATCTAGTAAGCCCACAAACCACTGAAGTAGACGTCTATTACGGCAACGAAAAAATGGGTAATACATTAGCTACCTACACTCCTGAGACAGTTGAATTAATGTCGCCCGCAGAAGTAGCATTTTTAATTCCACATCTCATTGACGCCGAAACGATTAGCAATGCACTAACTGGTCCACTGGATACACATGCAAGCGAAGTTTGTCTATCTGAGCTACAACGTGAATGTGGTGTTATTGAACCCTCTATTGCAGGTGTAATTTTTGATGAGAGCAGATTTCACTTACACGTATTTGTAAATCGTTTACAACTCCACCCTCAAGGGATTATTTCTAACAAATTCTTACCAAAAATAACTACACCAAAAATTTCCAGCGTTAATGCATTCTCAAATAGTTTCAGCGGAGAAGATGGTGATGTAACTTATACCGCAGGAGCTAATCATATAGTCTCTTATGGGCAATCACGATTTCAAACTCAATGGGACTATTCAGATACTCGCAACTTTAATGTGGAATCTTTATCGTTACAAAATGATGACGCCGGTATTGCTAAGGAGTTAGGGTATTTTAATTCAGATATACGTTTTACTTCTTTCACCAAAAACTTGGAGCTAGTAGGTGCGCGCATTTACAGCTCGACCAATACACGAACAGATTTAGATTACTCACAAGCTACAGAAATATTTCTATTTCTAAATTCTCGTAGCCAAATTGAAGTTTTCAAAGACGATAAGCTTATTGATGGTGGTTTTTATAACGCTGGTAATCAACAACTGGATACTCTACGCCTACCTTCGGGTTCGTATCCTATTAGGCTAAAAATTACAGACTCTGCAGGAAGCGAGAGAGAAGAACTATATTTCTTTGTTAAAACTGCAACCTTACCTCCACAAGATCAACCGTTACATTTTTTAGAACTAGGCTTGTTGGAAAAAGATAGTTCTGATGATGCTTTTCCAGAGTTATCCAACAGCGAACTTATTCGGCTAGGAACCGCTTACCGTTTACAGAATCATCTTGGTGGCTCCATTGAATATTTGCATTCAGCAGATACAGACTTAATGCAAGGTAGTCTTAGCTATTTCGGTCCAGGTTATCGATTACAAAACTCACTCATGTATGGTACCGACAGTGAGTGGGGATTACATTTTTTAGGACAATATCGTCGTGAGAATTTTGCACTAAACTTTGATTACCGTGAAATAGATTCTGATCAGGATAATTTTGATAGAAGTATCGATACACGAATATTGCCTAGTGATTTTAGTCAAGGAAATATATCTGCAAGTATACCATTCAGCAAAGGGCAAATGTTACGTGCACAATACAATGACAACCAAGTCGAGGGAGAATCTAGAACTTTATTTGGGTTAGATTATCGCTATCCATTATTGCAACGTAATCGCTATTCAGTTGAAATAAATTTAAGCACTTCATATGAAGAAAACGATTACAGAATACAAACTGGACTTCGCATTACTAGAACTAAGCCAGGCCAATTTCTAAGCATTCGCCCAAGTTATTTAACTAAAGAAACTAATGGAGACAAAGATTCAGGACCTTTGTTATTTGCAGGCATAACTAACACAAATCAAAATGAAAACTATGGAAGATTTTCCTATGGTGGATTTCTATCCGAAGAATTAGAACGCTCAACCGCTGGTTTGCGTACAGAAAGCAGCTCTTCATATGGACGTGCAGATGTACAATTTGAATTCGTTGACGATGATGCTCGTGGTGGTTTTACACGTTTTCGTGGTGCACAAAATACAAATGTATTGTCAGATGGAAATCAATTTTCTTTTGGTGGAGATCGCAACTCTACAAGTGGAGTTGTATTAAATCTGCAAGGGCAACCAGCAGATGAATCTTTTGAAATTTTTGTCAATGGCCAGCCTCGAGGCTATACCAAAGTTGGTGAACGTACAGTGATACCTCTTGATGCATTTCGCACTTATACAATTCGCATTCGCTCAAGAAGTAATGAGTTATTGCATTTTGACGAAGGCCAGAAAAAAGTCACACTCTATCCAGGTAATGTTCAAACCATTCTCTATGAGATTCAACCTATCACCGTATTGATTACACGTATATTATTAGCAGATGGTTCACCTGCAGCACGCGTGCGAATTGAGAATGCAGTAGGCTATGCTGTAACAGATGATGATGGCTGGCTACAAGCAGAAATTTCGGGCAATGCACCTTTACAAATTACTAAAAAGGGCGAAGAAGTTTGCCATATTAATCTACCTAAACTCGAAATCAAACAAGGCATCGCATTTGTTGACAGCCTAAGCTGTAAGAATTAATTATTTTTGATAAAGCGTTATTTTTTATTCTTTCTTAATAATTATTCAGGACCTACTATAAGTATTATGGTACCGCCATAACGCCCGGCAGGTATTTGTGCTAAATCGACATCAGAAATAAGCGTGGAAATATTGGCATTAGGCCGATTACATTGAGTTTGATTTGGACCTCCCCTTCTTCTAGCTCTTAAACTAATTAGCGCTTGCCCTGGCACAAACTCTGTTGCCCCATTGGGACGTGCTCGATCATTAAAAAACAATCGATAAGGTAATTCATTCCCAGCACTAGTTAATACAAACGAATTGTTCCCACCTGCACCATACGCCGTTATTTGATAAAGCGGAGCACCAGGAGGGCTAACTGTCACACATAAATTTGCATTAGCTTGCAGTGGACCGGCACCTAGCACCCATCTGCCAAAATCAAAATCAGTTAAACCAAAAATTCTAATTTCAGCAAAAACATGTGGAACGCAGCATAACCATAAAAAAAATAGTAACCAAATCTTTGGCTGCTTGGCCATGTTAAAAAGACCTATTGTAAATGTAGTAACTAAGACTAGTCGGGAATAACAAGTAGTGTCAATGTTCCTGAGTATATGCCGCCACTACCTGATTGTAATTCTGTGCCAGGGATTTCTATTTCGATATTTGCATTCTCACCACAAGCCCCAAACAAAAAGAAGAAAATAGTATGAAAGAAACCCTCGCTTTGGCCATGTTGTATCACACCTGGTGTTAATTGATTTGCGATATTAGCTCCACTTGGTGTAGCTGCATCGTTCCAATAAACATTGTAATTGATTTGATCTATGCCATTGCTAAGTGTAAATGCGGCAGGATCAAATCCATTTCCATCCCCTGCTGCTCGAATTCCATAGGTTCCAAAGTTTGTTTTACCTACACATGCATTATCATTATCTATCAATGTACCATCGCCAGTATTCCATTGACCGAAATTGAAATCTCGCAATCCTGTAATGAGTATTGTGCGATTTTTTACTATATTAATTTCCACTGTTCCTGATGAAGTACTACCAGAAGAACCTTGTGTGGCAGCTTGAAGCGAAAAAGGACACAGCAATATGAAAATCAATATTTTTACAATCTGATTCTTAGCGCTATGAATCAGAGATGATTGATTTATCGAAATATTGTTATTAATTATATGGCTCATTGAAAACAAAAAATGCCAGCAGAAATAATTCTGCTGGCATTATTCAGAGAAATAACTGTTAAAGTCTTCAGACTTATCGAGGCGCAACTACAATAGTTAAAGTATCTGCATAAGTACCGGCAGCAACTGCACCTAAATTCGCATCAGGAACATTAATTGCAATTGTTGACTGAGGTGCACCACCACATGTAGGTGAAGTGGTATTTGCGTTTGTGAAGTCTGTGTTATTTAGAACATTGTTATCCATATTAATAGCACCAGAAACACTATCATTAAATGTAACATCGTAAACAACGAACGTACCCGCATCATTTAATTGGAAGTCTGTTCCACTACCATTTGCGCTGGTCATTGTCACATTAAATTCGCCAGTGCCGCCGTTGCGGTATACGCAAGCTGGGCTGCTTCCAGTGAAATCTGTACCAGGAACATAAGGACCCGTGATATCAGCTAGAGCAGTTATTTGAATTTGATCACCAACACCAACACTGATGTCAATTGTACCTGTAGATGTCAATCCCAAAGTACCCTGAGTTGCAGCGATTGCACTACCACCCGCAACCATTGCGCAAGCGACAATTAATCCTTTAACTAATTTCTTCATTTCCATTATCTAAGTTCCTATATAGTAGTTAAAAATCTTCCTAATTCCGTTTAGGTGTTAATATCCTTTTATCTGGTTGAGTTCCCTACGAATGGGTTCAAATCACAGATCAATGAGCTAAAGTATATCTTTATATTTAATTTTGTATTATCTCGCCCGATGAGATAAAGCGCTTTAGTTACAAGAGGTTACGGCATTCGCTAAAGTGTTGAGGCGGGTCTAAAAGTGACAAATTTGGTCTACAAAATCATCAACAACTGTGAACTATTTCACGAGTATTTTGCAGTTATTTACACATGTAAAATGGAAACTTATTTAATGAGCTTAATTAAAGACCTGGGAGCACTTCGATTAGTACTTATTGCAGCGGCATTACTTGTAGCATTCATGTCACCACAACCCGGAACAGGCGTTGACCTTGAAGGTTGGGGAATAATTCCAACTGCAGTGATCCCTGCCTCTACACCTTTAATATTCATGGTACTCATGTTTGATTTTATGATGTGCCGGATTCGCATGTCGGATGAAGATGTGCGCAAGAAATTTAGCAATATTGGATATATAGAATTAGCCACGGCACTTTTCTTATTAATAATGTGGCTACCATTCTTTTTAGCCATTGGTCGTTAAATTAATACCATTAAATATTTCTTCTAATGCTTAACTATATTTGGTTCAGCTTTTTTATTGTCTCCTTTCTAAGTTGTGTTTTTCAAGCGCTAATAAAAGACAATAGCGCTATTTTTGCACAAGTCGTGCAAGCTACATTTGATATGGCGAGTTTAAGTGTTGAAATTGCACTCGGCCTAGTTGGCGTATTGTGCTTATGGCTAGGCTTTTTCACCATTGCAGAACGTGCAGGATTTGTAGAGCTGTTAACGAAAGCTTTCCGACCTCTATTCAAACAACTTATGCCAGAAGTGCCTAGTGACCATCCCGCCATTGGCTCGGTCACCATGAATATGGCAGCCAATATGTTGGGATTAGACAATGCCGCGACACCGCTTGGCCTTAAAGCCATGCAAGATCTACAAGACCTAAACCCAGCAAAATATACTGCCAGCAATGCACAAATATTATTCTTAGTTTTAAACACCTCTTCTGTCACCTTGTTGCCCGTTACTATTTTTCTATTTCGTGCTCAGCAAGGTTCTATAGACCCTACCGCAGTATTTATTCCTATTTTATTAGCAACCTGTGCATCTACTTTGGCTGGTCTATTACTCGTTGCCTTCATTCAAAAACTAAATCTATTCAATAAAACAGTATTCTTTTATGTTTTAGGTTTTGCGGCTTTAATGGGACTGTTATTACTATTCCTACTCAAAAGCGATGCAGCTTCACTAACAGAACGTTCTAGCTTGTTAGGCAATCTACTACTACTGCTAGTAATCATTTCGTTTTTAACGATGGGCTTTGTACGTAAAGTAAATGTCTACGATGCCTTTATCGATGGCGCCAAGCAGGGTTTCGATGTTGCCTTAAAAATCATCCCTTACTTAGTTGCTATGTTAGTGGCGATAGGCGTGTTACGCGCCAGCTTAGTGTTAGATGCCATTTTGGTTGCAGTTGAAAAAGTGGTTGTAGCAATCGGCTTAAATCCAGACTTTATTGCAGCTTTACCCACCGCACTGATGCGTCCATTTTCAGGTAGCGGTGCACGCGCGATGATGCTAGAAACTATGAACACTTATGGTGTAGATTCTTTTGCCGCTAATGTTGCCGCCATTGTGCAAGGCAGCACAGAAACTACTTTTTATGTATTAGCCGTGTATTTTGGTAGTGTCGGAATTCAGCGCGTACGCCACGCCATTGGCTGTGGCTTGTTTGCTGATTTTGTAGGTATTACAGCGGCGATATCTGTTGGCTATTGGTTTTTCTCATAAATATTTATTGCTAATAACTACAAACTCCTAAAAGCAGACTTTATAATAGGTAACTTGTAAAAAGCCGAGATTCGTAATGGCTAAATACAGAACGAACTTACCTCAATTAGCTGGCGATCTATTTCTTACAGATGGTGGACTCGAAACCACCATGTTGTTTCATGAAGGCTTTGACTTACCACACTTTGCTGTTTTCCCTTTATTTGAAGACGAAAAAGGACAGGAAGCTTTTAAAAGGTACTTTCACAAATATTGTGGTATCGCGAGTAAATATAAAGTCGGATTTATTTTGGAAGCCGTTACCTGGCGCGCAAGTATCGATTGGGCAACTAAATTAGGTTACTCAAAACAAGGCCTTGATGAAATATTGTATAAAGCAGTTGAATATTTAATTCCTTATAGAGAGCAATATGAAAATGAGCTTTCTAAATATGTGATCAGCAGTGCTATTGGCCCACGTGGAGATGGGTATTCTCCAGAAAAAATCATGACAGCAGACGAAGCAGAAGATTATCATTCAGGACATATCGAAACCTTAGCTAAAACGGAAACTGATATGTTAACTGCTTTCACACTTAATTATTCTGATGAAGCGATTGGCATTTCCCGTGCAGCAAAAACTCACCAAGTACCTGTGGTACTCTCATTTACACTCGAAACAAATGGAAAATTGCCTACTGGTCAGTCATTAAAAAATGCTATTCAACAAGTTGAAGACGATACTGATAACTATCCTAGTTATTACAAAATAAACTGCGCCCACCCAAGTCATTTTGAAAAAATTGTAGCTACAGGCGAACCTTGGCTAAAGAAAATACGAAGCTTACGCGCAAATGCTTCAAAACGTAGTCATGCTGAACTAAATGAAGCCGAAGAATTAGATGAAGGCAATCCTGAAGAGCTTGGTAATCAGTATCGTCAACTAAGAGAATATTTACCGAATCTAAATGTGCTAGGAGGATGCTGCGGCACAGATCATCGACATATTGAAGCTATTTGCAAAGCTTGTGTTAACTAAAGAGCATTTTATTCCTTAAGTAACTTAGAAATTAACTTTTCAATCTTTTTAGCTCTTCGATCGCCTTCATGTGTTTCTCCTATGAAGGCATCACGAATATTGCCTTTTTTGTCGACAATATAATAAGCGGGCCAATATCTGTTGCGTAACGCACGCCAATAAGCCTTGTCATTATCCATCATCACTGGATGATGTAATTCAAACTCTTCAATTTTTTTGAGAACATTTTCACGCTCTTTCTCGCGATCAAACTCAGGCGTATGAATACCAATCACGGTAAAAGCTTGATCAGCAAATTTTTCTTCTACGCCCCTCAACCATGGAAAAGAGTTGTAACAGTTCCAACAACCATAGGTCCACACATCAATTAATACAACTTTGCCACGCAAATCTTCTGACCGTAATGGTTTTGAATTAAACCATGCTACTTCATCAACTTGTGTAAATTCAGGCATGGTCGCAGGCGGATTTATTTTTGCCGCATATACGAGTGCACTCACTAACAATGTCAGAGCAAATACAATGAACAACGGTACTCGTTTTATTAATTGATTCTTAGTCATTGCTTACCTCTAATTTAAATTTCTACTAGCACACGGCCGCGTATTTCATTATTTAATAGTTTTTCAAATACTTTTGGTAAATTTTCCAGACTTGCTGTTTGTGTTTTTATTTTTGCTATATGTTCTGGATGCAGGTCATCACCCAACCTATCCCATATTTGTTTTCTAAGTGGCTGTGGACAATTAGACGAGCTTACCCCTAACAAGTTCACACCACGGATTATAAATGGCATTGTTGATAGTTCAAATTTAACCCCACCTGCAATACCAACACTAACCACATTACCCCAAGGCATACACGCACGTACCAATGCGCTCAAGGTATCGCCACCAACATTATCTATTGCACCTGCCCAACGCGTTTTTTCCAACACACCATCACCTATTTGAATTTTTTCTCGCGCTACAACTTTACTTGCTCCTAAATCATATAAATAATCATGCGCATCCTTACTACCAGTTACTGCAATCGTCTCATAACCCAATGTATACAAAAGATCGATTGCAAAACTACCCACACCACCACTAGCTCCGGTCACTACAATAGGACCATTTTCTACTTGTTGATTGTTTTGTTGCATTAGATGAATACTAAGTGCTGCGGTAAACCCTGCAGTACCTATAATCATGGTTTGTGGAAGCGTTAATCCCGCTGGCAAAGGCACAACCCAGTCTGCTGGAACACGCGCAAATTCAGCATAACCACCATCGTGGACTTCACTTAGACCACTTCCGTTTACTAAGACTTGATCGCCCTGCACAAAATTGCCGCTAGTTGACTCAACTACTTCACCTGCTAAATCAATTCCGCCGACTAGAGGTGATCGTCTAAGAATTTGTGCTTTACCTGTACCCGCAAGCGCGTCTTTATAATTAACGCCTGAATACTTTACGCGAATCACTACATCACCTTCGCAAAGATCATCAATACTTAATTGTTCTATCCCTGAATGTGTGTGTTGTTC
>JABDMD010000044.1 GCA_013001685.1 Gammaproteobacteria bacterium
AGCTAACATCCTCGGCATGCACCTCAAGTTTCGCAATCCACGTCGAAACCAAGTCGCCCCCAAAAGAGACATAAAACAGAGCAATTATACTATATAAACAACCACTTGGCCGTATTCTGATAGCACAATTATCTTAATGATTAGACCGCTTGTTTTCGATATGATTCACGCCTTTCTTATACTCATTCGCCAACCTATAAAAGGCACTGCATTTTCATGTTGATCATCGACGGAGGTCATGCGTTATCTCAATTTAGAACCGAATCTCTCCAGCGCCAACTTGAAGGTATTACTGCAAAAGTAGATGGCTTCTCTTCGAAGTTTGTTCACTTTATTCAATCTAGTAGTGATTTAGAGCCACAAGAAGTTTCAAAACTAGAAGCATTACTCTTATACATACCTCCAGCTTCTACAAACTCTAAAAATGATCTTCAGATCTTGGTTGTTCCTCGGTTTGGAACGATTTCTCCATGGTCATCTAAGGCTACTGATATTGCACATAACTGTGGCTTAACCAATATTGTTCGAATAGAGCGCGGCACGTTGTATGAATTTTCATTAAAAGAAGCAGCGGATGAAAATGAGATTCAACAAATTTCTCATCTATTACATGACCGGATGACGGAATCGGTTTTATTTGATGCACAAGAAGCTGATTCTTTATTTAAGGATGAAGCAAAACGTGAATTAGTAGAAGTTACCTTAGGTGATAATCCTAAAGATGCATTGTTGAGTGCAAACCAAGATATGGGTCTTGCGCTAGCAGAAGATGAAATTGATTACTTAATCGAGAAGTACGAACAATTAGACCGTTCGCCAACCGATGTTGAATTGATGATGTTTGCACAAGCAAACTCAGAGCATTGTAGACATAAAATATTTAATGCCAGGTGGGTTATTGATGGTCAAGCAAAAGAAGAAACATTGTTTGGCATGATTAAGAACACCTATAAGCATTCACCAGAAAATATTTTATCTGCTTACAGTGATAATGCCGCAGTAGTGACAGGTCATTCAGCAACACGTTTTCACGCCAATCCATCTACTTATCAATATCAATTTGATAATGAAGATGTGCATATCTTAATGAAAGTAGAAACACATAATCATCCTACTGCTATTTCACCTTTCCCGGGTGCGGCAACAGGTTCGGGTGGTGAGATACGTGATGAAGGTGCAGTAGGGCGCGGTGGCCGGCCTAAAGCGGGCTTATGTGGTTTTTCAGTTTCAAATTTACATTTACCAGGAAAGTTTCAACCTTGGGAATTTGAATATGGCAAACCCGACCGCATTGTTTCAGCTTTAGACATTATGAAAGAAGGCCCAATTGGGGCTGCATCTTTTAATAATGAGTTTGGTCGACCAAATATTCTTGGCTATTTTAGAACCTTAGAGTTGGATGCCTCAGAGCAACAGGACCATAGTGATGTTCGCGGTTATCACAAACCAATTATGATTGCAGGTGGGTTGGGTAATGTTAGAAAAGAACATGTATTAAAAGAGAAATTCCCAGATGACACACCGATTGTTGTATTAGGTGGCCCAGCGATGTTAATTGGTCTTGGAGGCGGTGCTGCTTCTTCAATGGCCAGTGGAACCAGTACTGAAGATTTAGATTTTGCATCCGTGCAACGTGGTAATGCAGAAATGGAGCGTCGTTGCCAGGATGTAATTGAGCAATGTGTGGTACGAGGCAATGAGAGTCCTATCATTTCTATTCATGATGTAGGAGCAGGAGGGTTATCCAACGCCATTCCTGAACTGATTCATGATGCAGATTTAGGCGGTTCGTTTGAAATCAGAAATATACCAAACGCTGAACCAGGAATGTCCCCTAAAGAGATTTGGTGTAATGAGGCTCAAGAACGCTATGTAATTGCAGTAGCTAGGGACAAGTTAGAAGAATTTGAAGCCTTATGTAAACGTGAACGTTGCCCTTATGCAGTAGTAGGCGAGAGCACTAAAGAATCACAGCTCGTTCTTTCAGACAATGCTTTTGAAAATAATCCAATCGATATTCCGATGGATATTTTGCTTGGTAAAACCCCAAAGATGACACGTGATGTAGCTTCAGTCGCAACAACTTCAAAAGCAATAAACACAGCAGAAATTAATCTTGAAGAAGCTATCAATCGTGTTTTGCAATTGCCAAGTGTCGCATCAAAGAGTTTTTTAATAACCATTGGTGATCGAACCGTTACGGGTATGGTTGCACGTGATCAATTCGTTGGTCCATGGCAAGTTCCTGTCTCAGATGTTGCAGTTACTTGCAGTGACTATATAGGTTACACAGGTGAATCGATGTCGATGGGTGAGCGCACTCCCGTTGCTTTATTATCAGGTCCTGCGTCTGGCCGCATGGCAATTTGCGAAGCGATTACTAATATTCTTGCTTCGGATGTAAAACAACTTTCAGATATTCGCTTATCAGCAAACTGGATGTCGCCTGCGGGCCATGTTGGTGAAGATTCAAATTTATTTGCAACGGTACAAGCCGTGGGCAAAGAATTGTGTCCTGATTTAGGAATTGCGATACCAGTTGGTAAAGACTCTTTGTCTATGAAAAGTGTCTGGGAAGATAACGGTAAAAACAAAACTGTTACTGCTCCTTTGTCTTTAATTATTTCTGCATTTGCACCAGTAGAAGATGTTCGCAAGACATTAACACCACAATTAAACTTAGACATAGAAAGATCTAATCTTTTATTAATTGATTTAGGTTCTAAGAAAAATCGCATGGGTGGGTCAGCTTTAGCGCAAGTGTTTTCGCAAATAGGCAATACTCCACCTGATTTAGATAACACAACATTAATTAAAAGTTTGTTTGCAGCAATTACTGAATTAAAAACTGAAAATTTGATACAAGCTTATCATGATCGTTCAGATGGTGGTTTGTTAGCGTGTGTTTGTGAAATGAGTTTTGCTAGCCATGTAGGTATTGATATTCATTTAGATGATTTGGGCGATGATACAGTTCCCAGCTTGTTTTCAGAAGAGCTAGGTGTGGTGATGCAAATAGACGCAGAAGACCTTGATAAAGTAGAAAACATTATAGTGAAACATAATTTGGCTTCTATCACACACGTTTTCGGCAAACCTAACGATACAAACACTATTAGCATTTCGCATAATAAAAAAGTTATTTATGAAAAGGATTGGTGTGAACTGTTAAATCATTGGTCTAGTACCAGCCATACTATCCAATCTTTGCGTGATAATCCTGAATGTGCAGATCAAGAATTAACTGCGATTATTGACAAAAGCAATCCAGGTTTGAGTGTTAAGTTAACCTTTGATATTAACGAAGATACTAGTGTTCCTTATATTAGCACTGGCGTTCGACCTAAAATTGCGGTGTTACGTGAACAGGGTGTAAATGGCCATATGGAAATGGCGGCTGCATTTGATCGTGCTGGATTTGATTCTGTAGATGTTCATATGACTGATTTGATTGAGAAACGTCTGAAGTTAGATAACTTTCAAGGATTGGTGGCTTGCGGTGGGTTTTCATATGGAGATGTATTAGGTGCTGGCGGTGGCTGGGCGAAGTCGATCCTTTTTAACAGTTACCTAAAAGACGAGTTTGCAAAGTACTTTGCTAACCCCAATTTTTTTGCATTGGGGGTGTGTAACGGATGCCAAATGATGTCTCAGCTAAGCGACATAATTCCAGGGACTGAACACTGGCCAACCTTTGTTCAAAATACTTCGGAACAATTTGAAGCGAGGCTAGTAATGGTTGAAGTTAAAAACTCAGCTTCATTATTATTTAATGGTATGCATGGTTCGACGATGCCAGTAGTGGTAGCGCACGGTGAAGGTAGGGCGGATGTGTCCAATGATTCACTAGATTATCTGAATAAACATAATCAAATAACGATGAATTACATTAATAATAGTCAACAAGCTACTGATATTTATCCATTTAATCCTAATGGTTCACCTCAGGGCGCAACTGGATTTTGCAATGAAGATGGACGCTTCACGATTATGATGCCGCACCCTGAGAGATTATTTCGTAGTGTTCAGTATTCATGGCGACCAAAAGAGTGGGCTGAAAATGGGCCATGGATGAGAATGTTTAGGAATGCTCGAAATTCTTTAGGTTAAACAGTGCCTTAAGAGCATTTTATAAGTAAATTTATAAAGAAAATTCGATATCTAAAATATTTTTTCTAAAAAATGCTCTAATTATGTCAATTATTGCTAATTCGTAATTTCTATTTGCTATCTAAATAACCTATAATTACATAAAGCCTTAAAATAGGCAGGGTAGAATTGGTTAAATCATGGACAATTTTCGCAAAACATTACTCACTTCAGCAGCATTTACTGTGCTGACATTAAGTACTATTCAAGCAGAGTGGTATGTAGGTGCAGATGCTGTTCAGCAAGATGTAATTCCTTACCCAAGTAGTTTGTCTAATACTGATTTTTCTTCTGACGATATTTTGAGTTACAAACAAAATAGAAATGCTCAGGACAATAATGTTTCTTTGTTTGGCGGTTACAAAACTACTCAAAATTTTGCTTTGCAGCTTGAATACCAAGATGAACTTTCATTTGGTATCGACGATATGTTTGCTGGTTCATCACTTTGGTTTCCTGAAGCCAGTACTCAAAATTTTGAATCGACTGGATTGTACCTTTCTGGCATAAGCAGTTATCCAATTAACGATAATGGCGCTTTGTATATGAAGGGTGGCTTATTCAACTGGGAAGTTGATTCGAATTACTACGAAACGAGTTCTAATTTTCTCGGCCAAACTCGTGGCACCGATATATTCTATGGTTTAGGTGCAAATTATGACCTAAATGCTCGATTTGGTGTAAGTGCCGAATGGGAACGTTATCAGATGGAAAAATCTGATATTGATTACCTATCTACCAAGCTTAAGTTTAAGTTTTAACGCTAGAAAATTACTATCTCTATCGGTAGATAAACCTAGAAATTTCAGGCTAAACGCTTGAAATCTACCCATATTTTCCAATTTTTATACAAATACTTGAGCTATAATTATCTTCTTAAATTACAACACTTAATTACTCATCAATTATCTTAGTGGGAGACCTTCGTAATGTTTACACCAGACATGACTATTGCCGGTTTTGACAATGAATTAACCGATGCAATTAATAAGGAAATTCTTCGCCAAGAAGAGCACGTAGAACTTATTGCTTCAGAAAACTACGCCAGTCCACGTGTAATGGAGGCTCAAGGTACCGTGCTAACCAATAAATATGCTGAAGGCTACCCAGCGAAACGTTATTACGGTGGATGTGAATTTGTAGACGTTGCCGAGCAATTAGCGATTGATCGTTTGAAAAGCCTTTTTGGTGCTGACTATGCAAACGTACAACCACACTCTGGTTCACAAGCGAACGCTGCAGTGTTTTTAGCATTGCTAGAGCCGCATGACACTATTATGGGATTAGACTTATCTCACGGTGGTCACTTAACACATGGTTGCCCAGTAAACTTCTCGGGTAAAAACTACAATGCTGTTCTTTATGGATTAAATCCTGAAACTGGCGAAGTGGATTACGATGAAGTTGAACGCTTAGCTAAAGAAAACAAACCAAAGATGATCATTGCTGGTTTCTCAGCATATTCTAAAATTTGGGACTGGCAGCGTTTCAGGGATATTTGTGATCAAGTAGGTGCGTTACTAATGGTTGATATGGCACACGTATCAGGCTTAATTGCAGCAGATGAATATCCAAACCCTGTGCCTATAGCTGATGTTGTAACTTCAACTACGCATAAAACACTACGTGGCCCACGCGGTGGCATCATTCTTGCGCGCAAAAATGATGAAATAACTAAGAAATTAAATTCTGCCGTATTTCCAGGCACTCAAGGTGGACCTCTTATGCATGTGATTGCAGCAAAAGCGGTTGCATTCTTAGAAGCATCAAAACCTGAGTTTAAAGATTATCAACAGCAAGTGGTTAAGAATGCTAAAGCCATGGCGAATCAATTCATGGAGCGTGGTTATAAAATTGTTTCTGGCGGAACCGACTGTCACTTATTCTTAGTAGATCTCATTGATAAAGGTATTACTGGAAAAGCGGCAGACGCTGCACTTGGTAATGCAAATATTACTGTAAATAAAAATACTGTACCTGGTGATCCTCAATCACCATTTGTAACCAGTGGTTTGCGTATTGGTACTCCTGCTGGAACTACACGCGGCTTTAAAGAAGCAGAGTGTAAGGAACTTGTTAATTGGATTTGCGATATTCTAGATGACTTGGAAAACCAAGAAACTATCGATCGTGTCAAAAATCAGGTTCTTGATTTATGTAAGCGTTTCCCAGTTTACAGTTCAAGTGATCAACAACAGGCGGTTGCATAAAAGTACAAAAGTTATTAGGCATTAACTAATGCATTGTCCTTTTTGTAAGTCTGAGGAAACAAAGGTCATTGATTCACGGCTTGCGAGCGAGGGTTATCAAGTTCGCAGGCGTCGTGAATGTTTAAACTGTAATGAACGATTTACAACTTTCGAGTCAGCAGAAAGAAACTTACCAAGAGTTGTTAAACACGACGGTAGAAGAGAACCTTTTAACGAAGAAAAGTTACGCAAAGGCATCATACTAGCCTGTGAGAAACGTCCTGTACCAACAGAACACATCGATGCTTCAATTAATTTAATTTCCCGCAAAGCACTCGGGGTAGGTGAACGTGAGATTCCTGCAAAAGTCATTGGCGAGTGGGTTATGCAAGAACTACGATCTTTAGATCAAGTTGCTTATGTAAGGTTTGCATCGGTGTATATGAGCTTTGAAGACGTACAAGCATTCAAAGACATAATTGACCGTGTTGAGAATGACCTAACACCTGAAATGCTTAAAAATCAGCTTGCGTTACTTGTTGACGATACTGATAAAAAACCTCACTAGAAATTTCATAAACTTAGCTGGCACACGTCAGTATGAATAAAAATCAAAACGATCAAGCCTTTATGGCAGAAGCTCTGCGCTTAGCAGCAAAAGGTCTATATACAACACGAACCAATCCAAGGGTAGGCTGCGTAATAGTAAAAGACGGGGAGATCATTGGACGTGGTTTTCATTTATCTCCAGGAAATCCTCACGCTGAAGTTCTTGCCTTAGAGGATGTTAAGCAGAACAGCAAAGGTTCAACAATCTATGTGAACCTAGAGCCTTGCTCACATCATGGCAAAACACCGCCTTGTGCAGAAGCACTAGCAGCTGCAAAAGTATCTCGAGTAGTAACCGCTATGACTGATCCCAATCCTTTAGTTAATGGGCAAGGATTAAAGTTATTGCAAAGCCATGGTATCAAAACAGAGACTAATGTTTTAAAAAGTGAAGCTACAGAATTAAATAAGGGCTTTATAAAACGCATGACTAATGGCCGACCTTATTTGACAGTAAAATCAGCTATTAGCTTGGATGGTAAAACTGCGTTGCAATCTGGTGAAAGCAAATGGATCAGTAGCAATGAATCTCGTACAGACGTACAAAAGCTTCGTGCAAGGAGTTGTGCAATTATGACGGGCATTGATACTGTAGTTACAGATGATCCTAGCTTAAATGTTAGACTTAACGAGAAAGATCTTGGTGTAGAGGACCATATCGAACAGCCGAAAAGAGTTATTCTAGATACAGATTTGCGTATTTCGTCTAGTGCAAAAATATTAAATCAAACTGAAGATGTAATTATTTATACTTGTGCTGCTGAAAATAAAAAAGCTACAGAACTTAAAAAGCATAATGTAGAAATTGTTATCACAAAAAAAACTAATAATCATGTTGACCTAAATGCTGTTATGAATAATCTTGCAAAAAGAGATATTAATGAAGTTTTGGTTGAAGCTGGATCTACTTTGATTGGTAGTTTGTTAGAAAATAAACTAGTAGATGAAATGATTATATATATGGCTCCTCATATTATGGGGGATGCAAGCTTTGGTCTAGCAAAGTTGGATTCTATTCAAGCTATGCAAGATCGTATCGAGTTGAATATTTGTCAGACGAGAAATATCGGCAATGATATTAAATTACAATTAAAACCTCAGTATTTAAATTAAAAAATATATGTCTACTATTGTTGCAGTACAAAAAAATGGCAAAGCTTGTATTGCCGCAGACACATTAACTACATTTGGTGATGTTAAGCAATCAAGTGAATTTGATAGTACACATGACAAAGTTTATCAATATAAAGATAACTATTTTGGAATTGTAGGTAGCGCAGCCCATCATATTGTTATTCAAAGTTTATTGAAGAAACATGGAGATGAGTTAAATTTCAGCTCTCAATTAGAGATTTTTGAGTCTTTCAGAACTTTGCATCCAATTCTTAAAGATGAATACTATTTAAATCCAAAAGACGAAGAAGATGATCCTTACGAATCCTCTAGAATTGACACATTAATTATCAACCCTCATGGAATTTTTGCAGTTTACGCACTAAGAGAAGTATTTGAGTATTCTAGATTTTGGGCCGTTGGATCAGGTGGAGATATTGCCCTTGGAGCGATGTATGCATTATATGATCGCTTAGAATGTGCAGAAGAGATAGCGAAAAATGGAATCGAGGCAGGAGCAACGTTTAATAATGCTACTGCATTACCTTTAACTTCTTACATAATAGATTTGGATAAGTAAGTTTTAAAGTATGTTTACTGGAATTATTGAAGAAATTGGTACAATTCAAAACGTAGTTGAGAAAGGTGATATCCATCAATATCGTATCCAGGCTACAGCTGAATTTATGAAAGGTGTAGAGCTCGGGGACAGTATTTCTGTTAGTGGTATATGTTTAACTGCGTATAATATTCAAAACGATTCATTTCAAGTTGATGTATCAGTAGAAACTCAAAAATGTACTAGCTTTGGCCAGCCGATAAGAAATAATCAAGTTAATTTAGAACGTGCAGTAACTCCATCCACACGACTCGGCGGTCATTTAGTTAGCGGTCATGTAGATGGTCTTGGAACACTTGTTCAACGTAAAGATAGTTACAACGAGACTATTTTATGGATTAGTAGTCCGACAGAACTTGTAAAATACATCGCAGTAAAGGGTTCTATTACTATTAATGGCGTTAGTCTGACTGTCAATCAGACCAAAGAGGACCAACACTGCGTTACAATTATTCCGCATACTTTGAAAAATACCACTTTAAACGCTATACAAGTTCAAGATCTAGTAAACATTGAAGTGGATTTAATCGCGAGATACTTAGAAAAGTTATCTGAAACAACATCCAGAACATAAATTATAAAAGATGAAACATAGCCAAACTATAGGTGCAGATTACTCAGGCAAAAGCACAAAAGTAGCCATTGTATCTGCTCGTTTTAATGGAGAAATCGTAGAATCAATGCGAGTGGCGGCACATCAAACCTTGCTAGACAATGAAGTAAACCAAGCAGACATTAAGCATGTTTATGTTCCTGGTGCATTTGAATTACCTCTGGCTTGTAAAACTCTTGCAATGACCAAAAAATATGATGCAGTTATTGCTTTAGGATGTGTCATACGTGGGGCTACGCCACATTTTGATTATGTATGTAACAGTAGTGCTGAGGGGATACAGCAAGCGAGTTTAGAAACAAATATTCCAATCGCTTTTGGCGTTCTAACTACCGATACAGCCAAACAAGCGCACGAGCGTTCATCGGCTACAAACATTGAACAAAATAAGGGCAGAGATATGGCTTTGTGTGTTCTTGAAATGATTAATGTGTTGAAGTCTATATAGTGACAGTATTTTGGAACCTCAAAAACGTCACTGGTCACGAAGGTTGGCTCTACAAGCGCTATATCAATGGCATATATCTGGCCATGAAATAGATGAATTGCTAGCCCAATATGTTGAAGACGAAAATTGGGATAAGGCGGATAAAGATTATTTTGTAGATCTTATAACTGGGTCTATAAACCAGAATAAAGAGTTAACTGCAGTTTTTTCTCAGCATCTAAATTTAGCATCGGAGCAAATTGATCCTATAGAGAATTCAATTCTCCTTTACGCTACCTATGAAATTCTACATAAGCCTGAGACACCCACTAAGGTGGTACTTTCGGAAGCCATTAATTTATGCAAAAAATTTGGTTCCATTGAGGGCTATAAATTCATCAACGGTGTGTTAGACAAAGTAGCTCAACAACGTGTTTAAATTGCGTCTCTATAATTCAGTTTAAGTTTGTCAGAACAAGAAATAATACAGAAATATTTTTCGCGCCATCAATCTATTTGCGAAACGGTTGATGTCAGCGTGGGTGACGATGCAGCTGTTGTGAGGCCTCCTGAAAATTCAAAACTTGTCGTTACAACAGACACCCTTAATGTAAATGTACACTTTTATCCTGATTGCAAACCTCAATACATAGGACATAAATCTTTGGCAGTTAATCTTAGTGATTTAGCAGCTATGGGCGCTAAACCGCTTTGGGCTACATTAAGTTTATCATTACCTAATATTGATCATGATTGGCTAAAAGATTTCTCAGATGGCTTATATGCACTTGCTGATATGCATGAGCTAAAAATTGTCGGTGGCGATTTAGTTAAAGGACCACTTTCAATCACCATTCAAGTAATTGGGTTTATTAATAGTAACCTGAAATTGCTTCGTAAAGCATGTCAGCTAGATGATTTTATCTATGTTACAGGATATTTAGGAGATGCAGCACTAGGTTTGAAACTAATAAATAATAATATTAAATTTGATTTAAAAGTTAGTGATCGAAATTATTTTATACAGCGGTTACAAAAACCTATACCACGTCTTGATGTATCTACACACATCGTTGAATATGCTCATGCAGCTATCGATATTTCCGATGGATTTTTAATCGACCTACAAAGAATTCTTACTATGAGTAATAAAGCTGCGGAAATCGATTTAGAGAAGATACCAGTATCAAATGAAATGAAAGGTATAATTAACCAAAACTATGATATTAAAAATTTATTAATAGGTGGTGAAGACTACGAACTTTTATTTACTATCGACCCTAAAGATAAATCTAGACTTGAGAAGCATTTTAAAAAAGAAGATATTATTGTGACCGAAGTGGGAAAAATAGTTGAAGGTATTGGTGTAACACTTCTTAATAAAAATAAGCCCACTGATTTACCAGAAATAACTGGATTTGATCATTTTTCATGATGTCTAATTCCGTTGCCCAAATAGTATTACGCAATCCGATCCATATATTGTCGTTTGGATTTGGTTCAGGACTATCACCAGTTGCACCTGGAACGATGGGTACATTGGTAGCTATCCCAATATTTTTGGTGTTAGTTACATTCTCTCCCGTTATATATTTGCTCTTTGTAATGATTTTGTTTTTTATTGGATGCTGGGCTTGTGGACAAACAGCTGAAGCTTTAAATGTTCACGATCATCCAGGCATCGTTATTGATGAAATAGTAGGCTATCTGATCACAATGGTTTTGGTTCCAGTTACTTGGTATTGGGTTATTTTGGGCTTTTTACTGTTCAGATTATTTGATATCTGGAAACCTTGGCCCATCTCAATTGTAGATAAACAGCTCAAAGGAGGACTAGGAATAATGCTAGATGATGGCCTAGCGGCCTTGTATAGCCTGTTATCCCTACATATCGTAATTTGGTCGGTGAAATTCCTCTAATTCATGACCTAGCTGACAGGGCAAGGTAAACTCTACAGGTTGAGGGATATACTACTATATTTCAGTTAGATATGGCCGTTTTCCATAAGCAAAATTAGGGATAAATTTGGAGCTAAAACGAGCAAGAAATCAGCCTGTATTGGTCTTTAAATTCACAATAATTAATTTAAACAAAAAAATATAACAACTAAAGCTACTTGGAAATATGGGTGTACTAGGTGCAATTCGCGTAGATGGGACGATCGATCAAATCATCACGCAAGGTTCAGGGTCTGACTATCAGAAGAATCTAGCTAAATTACAAAAAATCGCAAATAAAGCCGTACCTAAGCTTGCAGATCGATTGGATGGAACCAATCAAGAACAAGCTATAAGTATCATTAAGATCTTATCTGATCTCGCAACAGTTAAAAACGCAGAGTATTTCAAGCCATTATTTTCTCATCAGAGCAATCAAGTGCGTGATGGTGTTGTTGCAGCATTATCAAAATCATCTGACATAGATCCAAACCGATTTATTGATTTATTTGAAAAACAAAATGCATCTAAACAAATGATAATTAGCTTGCTAACTGCACAAAAACAAAAAGTTAACGGAACTAAATTATTGCGTTATGCCTATAAATTAGAACATAACGATCAAGCAGCATTATTTAAATTATTAGAAACTATCGCTGGTGACACGATAGTGCCAGAACTTGTGAATAGGGTAGATACCAAAGATCCGATAATCCGCACTTACATTACTAAAGTGTTAGCGAAATTTGATACTCCTAGCGTAAATGAATCATTAAGTAAACTTTTAACAGATGAAAATAAAGCAGTACGCTTAGCTGCACTCGATGGTTTATCACGTTCAAACAAAATTGATGATATTGAGCAACTTTGCAAGCTTATCAGTGACCCTGATTACAAAGTACAAAACAAAGCCATTGAGGTAATCGTCAAAATTAAACACCACAAAACTGTCTTGTATTTAATTCCACATCTAAAAGACGAATCTGAATATGTTCGCAGAGCAGCTGTTGAAGTTTTAAATGAAATTGCCAGCAAAGAATCAGTAAAAGATTTACTCAATGCAATCAAAGATGAAGATTGGTGGGTGCGCAGTCGTGCTGCTGATGCGCTTGGGAAAATAGGCGGTAAACGTGTAGTGCAAGCAGTGATTCAGCTGATTAAAGATGATGATGAATTTATTCGTCGTTCAGCCATTGAAATTATTAATGCAACCAAAGATGACAGCACCTTTGAAGCTCTAATTCAATCATTAGATGATTCAGATTGGTGGGTTAGAGAAAGAGCTATTGATGGTCTTGCAGATCTTGGTAATAAGAAATGCGTGCCTATATTAATCAATTTACTAAGTAAAAATAGTGATAATGAGGCAATGGTAGTTGTTTTACTAAAAGCGTTTGCAACTTTAAAAGCAGATGAGGCAACAAGCATCACTGTTAAGCAGCTTAAATCAAAATCTGAAAATGTTATAAAAGAAGCCATAAAGACTTTAATGGTAATTACAGACGAAAATGATGTCGAGGCAGTAGTAAAAGCAATCGATAAGGTTATTGCAAATCAATCTGAAGAAATTCAAGAGCTAGGTCAAGAAGCTATTAATAGGATTGTTGAGCAAGAGCCTGCTGGTTCTTCTATACAAGTTTTCAAAGACGCAGATGTAGACATTAGTAAAGACACGATTACGATGTCTGGCAAGATCACACGAGGTGACACTGTAACTGAGTCAAAAATCATCAATCCAGATGACATGCAGCCTGATGACATGTTGGCAGATCGCTATCGCTACATAAAGAAAATTGGTAAAGGCGCATTTGGTTCAGTATTTCTAGTTGAAGATACAATTATCAGTGAAGAAATTATCCTTAAATTCTTAAATGCACAGTTCGTGACAGATGAAAGCATTATAAAACGATTCATATATGAGCTACGTTTTGCGCGTAAGATTACTCACCCCAATGTGATTCGTATTTATGACATGTTGTCATTTGGCAAAGCACATGCCATCTCAATGGAATATTTTAGAAGCCATACCTTGAGTGCAGAAGTAAAAGATAAAAAGCCAATGGATATTGAGCGTGCTATGAGATTTACTTTTGATGTGTGCAGCGGTATGGAAAGCGCTCACGCTGCAAATGTAGTGCATCGTGACTTAAAGCCTAACAATATATTAATCAACGAAGAAAACATTTTAAAGATTGTTGACTTCGGTGTGGCAGCAGCTACTCAATCTACAGATACCAAGCTTACTAAAACAGGGTTGCTGGTAGGAACACCTACTTATATGGCGCCCGAACAAGTATTAGGTAAAGAAGTTGATGAACGCACAGATATATATAGTTTAGGTACGATTATGTATGAAATGCTTACAGGAAGACCGCCGTATTCAGGTAAAGATAGTATGTCGATTATGTATCAACACGTGCAAGGTAAGGCACCCAAGGTCTGCGAGAAAAATGAATTAGTGAGCCAAGAACTTAGTGATGTGGTATCAAAATCGATGAGTGTTAAGGCCGAGCATCGATACCAAAGCATGACAGAACTTAAAGACGCAATTCAACATTTAATGGTCTAAATAAAGACAATATAGTAATCCTGTAATGGCGAGAATAGATGCATTTTTAAAACTAGGCCGTGAACAAAGTTGTTCAGATATTCATATGGCGGTCGGTGTACCTCCAATGTTTAGAATGCATGGTGATTTGGTACCAATTAAATTTAGAGATTTAGGCGATACTGAATTAGAAGGCTATATGAGTGAGATATTGACAAAATCTCAAAAAGAGAAATTTCGTCAAGGTCATGATTTAGACTTTTCATATATGTCTGAAGGTATTGGCAGGTTCCGTGTCAACTTATTTAGAAAATCTTCTGGTATAGGTGCAGTCTTTAGACATATTCCAACTGAAATACCTGCTTTCGAAACATTAAAGCTACCCCCGGTAATTAAAACATTTGCTGAATTTAAGCAGGGCATGGTGCTGGTAACTGGCTCAACAGGTACGGGTAAATCAACCACACTTGCATCGCTAATTCACCATATAAACAAAACTCGCAAAGAAAATATTATTACACTTGAAGACCCTATTGAATTTATTCACCCAAGTATGAACTCGCAAGTTATTCAGCGAGAAGTAGGCACCCATTTAAGAAGTTTCGGTGATGGTTTACGCGCTTCATTACGTCAAGATCCTGACATTATACTAGTAGGTGAGATGCGTGACGCAGAAACCATTAGTATGGCAATGCTTGCTGCTGAAACAGGGCATTTAGTATTTGGTACTTTACACACTACATCCGCAACTAAATCAATTGATCGAATTATTGATGCACTTCCAGCAGAACAACAAGGGCAAGGTAAAATATTTTTGTCACAAAACTTGCATGCAGTAGTGACTCAAGAGCTCATTAAAACAGTAGATGGAAGAGGGCGTAAAGCCATTGTAGAAATCATGATAATGAATAATGCAATATCAAACTTAATTATGTCTGATAAAAACTTCCAAATACCTAATCAAATACAAACAGGTAGTTCAATAGGAATGCAATTGAAAGATCAAGCATTGTTAACTGCTGTACAAAATAAAGAAGTAGATCCAGATGATGCTTATTTACATGCTAATGATAAAAAGTCATTTCAACAATATGTTACTGACCCTGAAATACTACCTACTGCAAATAAATAATAAACGTTATGGTTGATATCGACACACTGTTAGAAATGCTGGTTGCACGTGGAGGCTCGGATTTGCATCTTGTTTCTGGTGATCCAACAAGAATGCGTGTGTTTGGTGATTTAGAAGCAATATCTGAAGATCTTCTTAGCGCAAAAGAATTGCTTGACCCTCTAATGAATATTATGTCAGTTCGTTCTCGCACAATTTTTGAGAAAGAGGACAACGTAGACTTTGCTCATAGCATCGAAGGTACAGGACGTTTTCGTGTTAATGCATTTAGGCATCTCAATGGAGTTGGGGGTGTTTTTCGCTCTATACCTGCTGAAACTGCGTCTCTAGAAGATTTATCTATGCCTGAAATATTGACCAACATTAGCAAACAAAAAGCCGGCATGATTCTGGTTACAGGTAAAACAGGCTCAGGAAAATCTACTACTCTTGCTGCAATTGTTAATGAGATTAATACCACTCTTAAAGGCCATATTCTGACCATTGAAGACCCGGTTGAATTTATTCATGAACAAAAAAACTGTTTATTAAGTCAACGTGAGGTTGGCGAACATGCCAAGTCTTTTGCAAGTGCACTGCATTCAGCATTGCGTGAAGATCCAGACGTGATTCTTGTCGGCGAGATGCGCGACTTAGAAACCATGAGTCTTGCTGTGACTGCAGCTGAAACAGGTATATTAGTATTAGGAACATTACATACTAATAGTGCCTCTTCAACTGTCGATCGCATCATCAATGCATTCCCGACTAACAAACAAGATCACATTCGTACCATGTTATCTACTTCATTACGATCAGTAATTTCTCAACAATTAATTAAAACTAAAGATGGGAATGGTCGTGCCGCTGCAGTTGAAATTATGGTTAATACACCAGCCGTTGCAAATATTATTCGTGAAGGCAATACTGATCAAATCGACAACTCTATTCAAGGCGGTCGCAGTTTTGGCATGCAGAGCATGGATACTGCAATCAAAAAGCTATTGACTGACGAAAAAATCACTCCAGAAGCAGCTTTTGAAGCAGCTAATGATAAAAGTCAGTTTATGCAATTTCTTAAAAAAACTGACGAAGCTACCTAATTATTATGTACAAATGGGCAAGTATTTTGGTTGGTATATTACTTTGCTCAACAATGGTTCATGCAACTGATCAAGAAATCTCACATATTGAAGTGATGGCTTTATTTAAAAATAAAGCCATGGTGAGTATTAATGATAAACAGCATCTGTTAAAAGTAGGTGAGCCAGCAACGATAGGCGTAAAATTAATTGAAGCCAGTAGTAAATATGCTGTATTAGAAGTTAATGGAGAGCGATCAAAATATAATCTAGGTAATCGCGTACGTGCAAGTTACTCGAAATCTGAAAAAAAGAAAGTGCAGATTTATCGTAATGGTAACAATATGTTTAGGACGGTTGGCTCTATAAATGGCTATCCTGTTGATTTTCTTGTAGATACTGGTGCAAGTTCAGTGGCACTAAATTCTGCATTAGCCAAACGGCTTGGGCTACAATATAAACTTAAAGGAGAGGAGACCGTTGTATCTACTGCATCAGGTAAGGCATTGGCGTATTCTATTTCTTTGGATCAAGTGAAGGTTGGCGAGATCATGTTAAGAAATATAGATGCCGTTATAATTGAAGGAAACGACCCATCCACGCCGCTATTAGGCATGTCCTATCTTGGGCGCCTTAAACTAAATAATGAAAATCAGTATTTAGAGTTAGAAGAAAAATATTAAAATTAGAATATGGCTAAAGATAGTAAAGACGTCACGGTAATGTTTGTTGATATAGCGGGTAGCACCCGTTTATACCAAGAATATGGCGATACCTTAGCGCAAGATAGTATTGCTCGCTGTTTGATACGCATGTCGGAAATCATTAAACGGCATAAAGGCACTGTAGTGAAATTCATAGGAGATGAAATTCTATGCTATATGACCGATCCAGAACTAGCTTTCCAAGCCGCTTTTAAGCTTCAGGAAACTGCTAAAGAAACTGTTGACCCAAATGGTGTGCGATTAGCTTTGCGCATTGGGATGCATTACGGCTCTGCAATTGTTGAAGCTACTGATATGTTTGGTGATTCGGTAAATGTCACCGCTGCTATGCGAGATATCGCGAAAGGCGGGCAAATAATCGCTACTGATGCCATCGTCAAACATATACCACCAGAAATTGCACATTTCACTCGTCGTTATGACACCTCGCGTATAAAAGGTCGTCAAGAACAAACTATTATTTATGAAGTGATGTGGGAAGGCGAAGCTTCAACCCAGATTCTTTCTGGTACGACTTCATTAGAAAATATGAAGGCGTCAAAACTACAACTTTCTTTTCAAGACAGTGAAATAGCACTACTTGCAAACATGCCTGCATTAACGATTGGTCGTGATTTGAACTGTGGCATCGTTGTTGAAGGTAATCTGGTTTCTAGGCAACATGCAATTATTGAATATCGACGAGGTAAATTTTTAATTAGAGATCAAAGTACTAATGGTACTTATGTTCTTACCGAAGATGGTCGCAGTATATACCTTCGTAGAGAAGAATTTCCGTTATGGGGAGAAGGTAAAATAAGTTTAGGTAAAACCATTCTTGATGATAACGACCCTGATCTTATTCATTTCAATTCGCTTTAAACACATATAGCCCCTATAAAATAAACTTAGAGTCCAAAATAGGGCTTTAAAGCTAACAATCTTGAGCATTAAATAAATTTCTTTACATTCGTAATTATGAAAGTACGTACAAGATTCGCACCTAGTCCTACTGGTTATTTGCACATTGGTGGAGCACGTACAGCACTCTTCAATTGGTTATATGCACGTAAGCATAAAGGTGAATATGTGCTGCGTATTGAAGATACTGACAAAGAACGATCAAAAAATGAATTTACAAATGATATCTTGACCAGTTTATCTTGGTTGGGTATCGATTCAGATATTGAACCTGTCTATCAATCTAAGCGTTCTGATATATACCAAGAAGCCATAGAAAAACTACTCGATGGAGGTAATGCATACCATTGTTATTGTTCTAAAGAAAGATTAGATGCATTACGTGAACAACAAATTAAAAATAAACAAAAGCCTCGTTATGATCGAACTTGTCGTGATTTAGTACAAAACTCTAGTTCAACTGAGCCATCTGTTATTCGTCTCAAAAATCCTATTGAAGGAAGTGTAAAGGTAAATGATGAGATAAGAGGGAAAGTTAGTGTTCAAAATGACGAGCTAGATGACTTAATATTAGCGCGTACTGATGGATCGCCTACATATCATTTAACAGTCGTAGTAGATGATATGGCAATGGACATTACACATGTCATTCGTGGAGATGATCATTTAAATAACACTTTTCGACAACATAATATTTTCCTAGCATTAGGTAAAGAACCACCCATATATGCACATATTCCTTTAATACATGGTATCGATGGTAAGCGGTTATCTAAAAGACATGGAGCCGTGTCTGTAAATCAATACCGTCAAGAAGGCTTCTTGCCTGAAGGCTTGTTAAACTACCTGGTACGGTTAGGTTGGTCTCATGGAGACCAAGAGATATTCAATAGCCAGGAAATGATAGAAAGCTTTGACTTGGAATCGGTACAACAATCTCCTGCTACATTTGATGTTGATAAGCTTCTGTGGGTTAACCAACAACATATGAAAAACACATCCGGTACAGATCTCAGTGATACTTTAAATTACTTTTATACAAGTCATAACTATAAGTTTGATGAGCAACCTGATTTATGTAGCGTATATGATGCAATGAAAGACAGGTGTAAGACTTTACAAGAGCTATGTGATGCTAGTAAGTTTCTGTATGAAAATATTGAAGAATATGAAACTAAAGCAGCGAAGAAAATTTTTACCAAAGATAAAATTTCAGTATTAAATTCACTGAAAACTCGATTATCAAGTATTAATAATTGGACAGCTGAAAATATCCATAAAGAAATAAAGTCTACTGCAGACGAGATGAACTTAAAATTAGGAAATGTAGCACCGGCATTGAGGTTAGCCGTTACAGGGGGCGCAAATTCACCCTCAATTGATTCAACTTTAGAACTATTAGGAAGTGATAAAACTCTGCAGCGTATAGATCAAGCAATTGAATATATTACTAGTACAGTATAGATTGCCATTAATGTTTTAAATTTAGTAATTGGGGCTATAGCTCAGCTGGGAGAGCGCTTGCGTGGCACGCAAGAGGTCGGCGGTTCGATCCCGCCTAGCTCCACCAATAACATGTACTCTGATTAACATTATGGCAGTAAACCCTATTATTAACGACCGCCGTAATAAGCCTGAAAGAAGGAATAGTACGGATGTCTGCCAATTTCCTGTGATCACCACTCAAGGTTCATGCATTCGTAAGGATCGCCGCAGTACACCTGAACGTAGAATTTCTAAAATTATTGTTAAGGAATGGCGTATTAAAGATTCAATATTTGAAACTTTATTTTCTAATCAGGCATCAAATGAAAAAAATAGTAACTAATGAATAAATTAGATGCCTAGTTGTCCTTGATGAACTAGTTTTACACTATCTTCAGTGATTTTCTTACCGATCATCTGCACAGTCTGTAAAACGTTATCTGGAGTGCGTGCATTCTTTGATAAGGTCAAATCTGCATTATAAGCGCCACCATTAGCTACATAAATGATTCCATCCAAATCCAATTCACCATTTTGGTTATGTAGATTGATTTGAAATCCATCATCTTGCGGGGAAAATTCACTGCTAATATCACCCAAATTTAAAGGTACGAAGCCTAAGATACTAGTATTAGACGTTTTTAAAATGCCGTCTGCATAATGTGGAATACCATTTTTGATATGTAAGTTATCAAACTTTGCATCAAATTGACCATTTATAGTTAATCCATAACGCTCAAAGTAAGGGCCTAGAAGGGAAAGTTCACCATTGAGATCGATATCTTTTGTATGTACATCTGATCCTGAGTAAGTAGTTTTAAAATCACCTTTTATATTACTCGAGTCTATAGAAACGTCTGCTTGAACTTTCCCGATAAGCAGACTAAGAGGCTTAGCTGTCCATTTAGTGTTTTGTAAACCAATCTTGTCAATAATAACATTCTGTACGTTGCCATTTAATAAAGTACCGCTTAAACCTGCGGCAGAAATATTACTAGGTAAGAACTTCTCAATTATAGAAGCAGGTGCAAAATAGGCGATAGCACCTACAAAAATTACCAAACCTAAAAAAAGTTTTATGATTATCTTCATACCATATTTATCTAGTTAAAGTAACTTTACCAGTAATTTTGCCTATCTGGTCTGAACGATTAAAAGATGCATCCGCCACTTCAATGTTATTTCTTCTCTCTAACTCACCTAGAAGCACAATCAGGTAATCAAATGCCATATCTTCTACATAAATATGAACACTATCTTCACCTTTGGGCTCAATTCTAGTGATGGCAGGGCGTATACCCATCTGTTTGGCACCAGTATCTACTATTGCTAACAAGGAGCGGCTATCGCTAGCACTATTAAACATATTAGGATTAATACGCTTCAAGTGTTCTACTTCTTGTTTTTTCTGGGTCATCCACGTAACCGTTTCGCGCTTTGCCTCAACACGTTTTTGTTTTATATCACGGCTGGATGCAATTGGAGACCAAATAGCTAGATATAGTATTGCAATTGATACCAATACCGTAGCGATAAGCACCATATAACGCTCACGTGATTGAAGAGTTTCCCACCAATCTTTCATTTGATGTCTCCTTTAGCAATAACAAGTTTTGCTTCAACAGTATTGCCCTGCGTATTGGCTGATTGAATATCTGCCGAATAATTCTTACTTTTTAAAGTTTGCTTGATGCTATCGAGTATTTGCACATCAGCAGATTTTACATTCATATTTAATTTACCTTCTCGATAATTCATAGTGTCGATATCTACTTTTCCAGCTTGTTTCATCGATTCACCACTCAAAGCAAGTAATTCCATAAAACCTGCTTTGGAGTTTGCACTGGTTGTGTCCATAAAGTTCTTTAAACGTGCTTCCATCTTGGTACGTGCACTATCTGCAGATACATTCAGCATATCCGGAAAGGTCTGCTTCATAATTTGGACTATTTGAGCATCTAATACCTTTTCTTGTTTGCTAAGACGAGAATGATCGATAAAGACGGATAAAAACGAAAGCGCTATCCAAGCTCCAAACAACATTGCTGCCACTTTCCATGGACCAACTTGACGGTGTTTTTTATCCTTATTCTTATAAGTTGTTTGCAGCAGATTAATACATTCATTTTCATCTAAGCCATCTGCAAATAAACCAGGAGGGCAATCATCTAATTCATTTGTGCTAATTGGTAAGTTAAGTTTTTTAATGCCAGTTTGTTGATCATCACAGCAATAAACGTTTAGCTCTGCAGGAGCTTCTTCTGCTTGCCGTAAAGAAGAAGTAAGCATTTGTTGAAGGTTGTGTAAATCAATCGTGAAACCTTGGTATCTTGCAGTACGAACTAAAGCACGATCATTTTCAATTAATATTGTCCATGTGCCGTCTCTAAATGGTAAACCAAAAACATCTGCAGTTAATAAATCAGGATATATACCTGCTTCAGAAAGTGCATCTAGAACCATATCTAAAGTGCTTTTATTTATTACTGCTACAGGAAAATCATTTTCGCCATATCGTTGTCCTAAGGCGAAATGTAAGCTATCGACATCATCTGCAAGTTCATCTTCCAAAGCGAAGGGTACTGCTTTCTGCAAATGTTTTTGTTTACGCGCTCTTGTGTTCACGCTGGTAAGTAACATCTGCTCAAGCGGCAGTAATACAATTACGTTTGCATTTTGAGTAACAGAAGACACTTGTTCCAAACGCGCCTCAGCACCTCTAGTGATAGGAACACCTTCTTCGTCTAACTTAATCCACTTAACAAAATGAGAATCTTCAATATCAAGATTTTGAAGTAATTCACTTTGTATATATATGATTACGGTTTCTTCCATATCGTTCTCTTTTCCGGTTCTCTATTTAGAGTTTCTGACTGCGTTTAATTATTTGTAGGTTATTGCCAGCACCACGATGAATCAGACTGACCATTTTTACTTGGCTTTTGCCAATCACACATTTTGTATTTAGTAAAAAATGATCACTTTTTATCCCAAGCTTATCTGTATCTAAAGTTATACCATTTTGCTGTATTAATGGATGTCTTTGTAAGTCCCCAACTTGTTTATAAGGTTTGTCTTCACGTTCTGCAACTAATTCTTGTCCAAGTCCTGGTCTAATATTAGGGGCTAAAGTTTCTAAAACTTCAGCAGATGCAGTATTTATATTTAATGACGAATTAGCATCAGACAATACTGTGACATGAGGGATTAACTTATTATATATTTCTTGATCTATACCATGCACAAGTCTGAGTTCAGAAATATCCTTCATAGGTTGATCTGCGGGCAAATAAGGTGTTTCTAAACCTATATAAATATCAAATTCTGCTCCATCCGAGCCAGTAGGATTAGGATTAGCGTCAATCCAATCAATTATTGCACCTACTAAACCTTTGTTAATTTCTAGTGTAGTAAATAACCTCTCAAATCGAAGTTGCGCAATTGGATTTGGCTTATTACCCTCTAGTAGAGAGTTAATATTTAATTTCCCTTGTGCATCTTCTAAGCTGCCTTCAATAAAGCCATCAGGAAGAGGGAACACTAGTGGAGCACCATTGTTCCACCAAGCATTATCTGTATCATAAGCATCATAGGTATTATCTTTTTGATCCCTAGCTAGAATTGCTTTTGCCCATTGTTCTGCACCTTTTGCATATGACCATGCTTGACCGCTATCAAAAGCAGTGATGGTGCGACGAAAATTTAATTCATAATTTTCAGCAATTGAGATCGAAGCAACCACAGCAAGAGAAACGATTAATACCGCTGTAATTAAGGCAACTCCAGATTGCTTATTTTTAGATTGAAAACTCATTTCAGCATCATCTATGTAATTTCAGGAGCTGCAAACACACGTTTAATTTCTTCCATATTTTCTACTTTGATAGTCAGCTCTAATGCACGCGGTATATTAAATTGCTGAACAGAACCAATTTGTGGTGCAGAACTACTGTTTAGAGGTGGCCAGGTAGTTTGCCATTGATTCGCTTGATCAAGGTAACGAAGTTTTATTGATTCAACACCTTCGAGCAGATCAGTTTCAAAAAATTCTTCAGCAATTGCACCATCCAACTGTCCCCAGGTATAACGCTTTAACGTGTTTTCATCCAACTCATAAGAAACACGTTGCATTTTACTGCGTACTAAATTAGCCGGATTACGCCAGCCTGAATGGGTAAAACTAAAGGCTTTGTCCTCATCTCCAACGAAGGATGGTTGTAGATCTTGATACTGATTGCGAACAGAGCGATTAATCATTTGATTAATATCTTTTTCAAAATACCGGAAAGTAAGTTGCATATCTCTAAGCTGATCAGATGAGCTTTGTAAGTAATTTTGTCCTTTTAAGACATAATTAATTCCGCCGTATGCCATGATAGAAACGATACTAAAGATAAATATCGCAATCATCATTTCAATTAATGTAAATCCAAATGAATTATTTATTCTATATAACTTCATTAGTTACATTACCTAGGATTGAAAAACAGTGTGATTAACGTTGCATAATTTTGTGCAGATTTATCTTTATCTTTTCGCACAGTAATTTCTATACGATTTGTATCAGGATCTTCTGTGCCTTCAATTTTTCTCGTCCAATGCCAGGTCAGACCTGCTAATTTTTCTTCGCCGTCCGTAAACCCTGTTTTCGGACTCGCTGCAGTAACCTCAATCTCTGCTAGTTGATTCTGTGCCACCCAATACGCAAAGGTTTTATCTCTTAAGTAAATGGTATTAGATGTTGTGGTAGTAACCGTTTTGATCACCGCTGCCATACCCAGAGCAATAACGGCAAGAGCCACCATAACTTCTAGAAGTGTAAAACCGCTAACAGATTTAGTATTCATGTTAATTGATCGCGTCAATTTCGTACTTTCCGTTCTCTGCCATTATCATCTTAAAGGTATGATCAGCTTTATCCGTGAGCTTAAGTTCAAATGGACTAATTGAGCCATCAGAAAGAATAAAGACATGTGGAGTTATTTCTTTTAATTTAGAAGCAGCAAACGTTACTTGAATACCCTCAAGAAAAAGTTCATATTCCAAGCTATCAGGCAGAGTACGTTTAGTTAATATTCTGTCATCTTCAATAGGCTGCCAAATAGTAACTTCCTCTTTTTTCTTATTAACAGCTGAACCCATTTTATAAAAAGAGTAACTGTCTTTTGTAAATAGCAAACCTAACTCTTGTGAATTAAATATGGCTTGCTCTTTAGCTAAATCAATTAATGCGCCTAACTGTTGTGACTTATGCGACATACGCTCAGCTTGATTATCACCGAAGGCTAATGTTGCAAATGACACTGCGATGCCAATAATCACAATGACGACAAGCAGCTCTAATAGAGAAAATCCTGAATTACAGTTTCTCGCAGAACTATGCCTAGCAAATTTGTGTGAGTAGAAAATCATTTAATATTAACTAAGCGCTAAGTTGTATTGTTCTACTATCTTAAATCTGCAGTAGACAAATCTTTATTATTCTCTTCACCACCCAGTTTTCCATCAGCACCAAATGTGAATAAATCGAATTCATTACCACTGGCACCAGGGTAAGCATATTGATATTCACTACCCCATGGATCCAAAGGCAATCTTGGTATGTATCCACCTTTTCTCCAGTTTTTAGGTTCAGGGCTGCCACTTGGCTTGGTTACCAAAGCCTGTATTCCTTGATCGGTGCTAGGGTAGTTAAAATTATCTAATCGGTAGAGGTTCAGTGCAGATTCCAAAGCACGAAGGTCGCTTAGGGATTTTTTAATGCGTGCTTCTTCTACTTGTCCAAAAATATTAGGCGCTATTACAGCTGCCAACAATCCAATAATGACTACCACCACAATAATCTCAATCAAGGTAAAACCTTGCATGCGATGGATTTTGGTTCTTTTAAAGTTATTCATATATGTAATTACTCTCTGATTTATTAACTTGCTGATTATCAAGGGCAAATGTGTCCAAATTGTAACAAGAACTAAGCTATCTGCTATTTAGTTATGTTAATTACTGGTCTCACTCAACGGATAGCTGGTATTGCACTCTGCATTAGTATTTAAGTCAATAAAATAACCATTAATTACATATAGTTAGAAGTATTAATTAAAGTTATACAACTTTAGTGCGTCCATTATTGTCCAACCAGCTGGTTCAAGTTAAAGATAGGCATCAGAACGGCCATAACGATACCTAACACCATGACACCCATGAACACGATGATCAGGGGTTCAAGCAGTTTAAGGGTAGTGTTAATGACAGTATTTAGTTCCCGTTCTTGTTGAGATGCTGCTCGGTCTAACATTTCTTCCAAATTACCACTTTGTTCACCACTAGCAATTAGGTGCAAGGTCATAGGCGGGAAGTGCCCTGAACGCTCTAATGATGAATGGATAGTCGCACCTTCACTAATACTCACGGCAGCTTCTTGTACGGCTTGACGCATTGGTCGATTCATAATTACTTCGGCTGCTATACGTAATGAATCTAGTACAGGAACGCCTGATGCAGTCATTATGCTTAATGTTCGTGAAAATCGAGCTGTGTTCACACCGCGAGTTAATTTTCCAACAATAGGCATACGAAGATAAAACTGTTGCACTTTTGCTCTAAAGGTTTCGGTACGCATTGCACGTTGAAACAAAATTATCCCAATGATGGCGGCAATTAAAATATATATGCCATAGGAAACTAAAAAGTTGCTAAAAGAAATGAGCATTTGCGTTAGCAATGGTAATTCTTGCCCCAAATCTTCAAATATTCCAACTACTTTTGGAACTACTACGACTACTAACAACACTACAACTGCTAATGCAATAAATAATAAAGCAATTGGATATACAAGGGCACCTACAACACTTTGTTGAGTTTCTTGTTTAGTCTCAGTGTAATCTGCAAGTCGATCAAGTACTGCATCAAGGTAACCGGATTTTTCACCTGCTGCAATAGTTGCGCGATACATTTCAGGATAGTCAGAAGGGAATTCGCCCATGGCTTTCTCTAATGAGTAACCTTCAGAGACACGTGATCGTACACCCATGACAGTACGTTTTACGCGTGGTTTTTCTGTGTGATTCCCAATCGTACGCAAGGCCTCCTCTAGAGGTGTGCCTGAACGAACAAGTGTAGCTAGTTGACGAGTAAATAAAGCTAAATCAGTTGAATTAAATCGACGTGCGAATAAGCCCTTAAAGGACGTTTTATCTTTGCGCTCTCTAACTTGATTTATTGCAAGAGGATCAAAACCTTTGGAACGCAAATGTTGTCGCGCAGCACGCGGACTATCGCCTTCTATAACGCCGCGTTTTTCGCGACCGGCAGTGTCTAATGCAGTATATTCAAAAGCAGGCATAGTTTAGCTCGAGGTTTAGTATTCAACATCTTCTTTAGTCACACGCATGACTTCTTCAAGTGTAGTTACTCCCTCAAGCACTAGGCGAATACCATCCTGTCGAATACTAGCCGTGTGTTGGTGTGCGTATTTTTCTAATTCTTGTTCTGCACCAATATCGTGAATCATGCCACGCATGGTTTCATCAATCGTTACAAGTTCGTAAATACCTGTTCTACCTGAATACCCTGTGTTATTACATGCGCTACAAGATCCAGGAGAATAAATGTTAGGTGGCTCAGTTAATTCTTTACCAATTTGCACATTTTTTATTTGATCAAATTCGACAGAACTTGCAGTGTGGGCAACCCTGCATTCATTACAAAGTACTCTTACCAAACGTTGTGCAAGTACTGCTACTAAACTTGAAGATAATAAAAATGGTTCAACACCCATATCACGCATACGTGTAATTGCACCCACAGCAGTATTAGTATGCAGAGTAGAGAACACCATGTGACCAGTTAAACTGGCTTGCACTGCAATAGAGGCGGTTTCTAAATCACGTATCTCACCAACCATCACCACATCAGGGTCTTGTCGCAAAATTGCACGTAAACCACGTGCAAAAGTCATATCAACTTTACTGTTAACTTGAGTTTGGCCAATGCCATCAATGAAATATTCAATAGGATCTTCAACGGTAAGAATATTACGTTTCTTATCGTTAATTTCACTTAATGCTGCATATAAGGTTGTAGTTTTACCAGAACCAGTAGGGCCAGTTACCAAAACAATGCCGTGAGGTTTCTCAATAGCTTGTTTAATCTTGTTATGCAGGTCTCTTTGTAAACCTAAGTGTTCTAAATCGAGTCGGCCCGCTTGTTTATCTAACAAACGCAATACCACGCGCTCACCATGACCAGAAGGTAAGGTAGATACGCGCACATCAACTGGGCGACCTGCAACGCGTAAAGAAATACGTCCATCTTGCGGTAAACGTTTTTCGGCAATGTCTAATGCTGCCATTACTTTAATACGAGACACGACCAATGTACCTAGGTTACGTGGTGGTTGTAATACCTCACGTAACACACCATCGACACGCATGCGAACAGATAACCTAGATTCAAATGTTTCAATATGAATATCAGAGGCACCTTCTTTAACTGCTTGAGTAAGTAAAGCATTAATCAAACGAATAATTGGAGCGTCATCATCAGCATCCATTAAGTCTTGTGGTTCGGGTAAGGCTTCTGCAAGGCTGGCTAAATCAAGATCGTCTTCAAAACCTTCCATTAACGCTAACGTACCGGTAGCACTATCGTCATAAAGTTGAGTTAACAACTCATCGAATTCATCTTCAGATAGAGTGCGAATATTTAATGGCTTACCCACAAAACGACGCGCTTCGGCAAGTGAAGGGGGTTTTACATCCGGGCGCTGAAAAATCATCACACGGCCATTAATTTCATTACCAATTAAAATACCGTGACGTTTAGCAAAACTAAACGGCGGCCTGCGAATTTCGCGCGGCGCTAAGGATGGTTGAGCCTTTTCTGTTTCCATTAGAAAGTCATTTGATAGTTATCAATCTTGGCGTTATTCAAGAATGATTACGTCAGAATCGGTTGGTATAGATATATTCTCAGTTTGAATTTCATCAACTGGAATATCATTTACTTGTATGTCACCAAGCTCTTCAATCGCAGTAGTTTCAATACCAGGTGATTGCTGCAGCAATTGATCCACTGAAACAGGGGAGGTTGATGTCACAGCTCCACCAGGCAATTGTGTCACAAGTTCGTCAAGATCGGGTAACCGTCGTGCACCGTTTTTAATTAATCCGCGATCATCAATCTCAGCTTCAATTTGTCTGGCTTTCATGAAACTGTATTTAGCGTTAGTAGCATATGTGCTTGTAGCAGCATCGCGAACAATAACTGGGTGTATAAACACCATTAAGTTCTGTTTATCTTTTCTAGTTGAAGTAGATTTAAACAAATTACCCAATAATGGAATATCGCCAAGCAATGGTACTTTCTGTACATCGTCCGTGAATTCATCTTCAATTAATCCACCCATTACGATGGTTTGCTGATCTTTTGCTAATACAGTTGTAACTATGGAGCGTTTATTTGTGATTAAATCACTTGCTACTGGTGATGGGGAGAGGGAAGAAGATTCTGTCTCAACGGCTAATATAACACTATCCCCCTCATTAATTTGTGGTGTAATTCTTAGTGTTATACCTACATCTTCGCGTTCAATGGTCTGAAATGGGTTCACAGCAGAATCGGTACCAGATCCCGTATTTGTAAATTGGCCGGTAATAAAGGGTACGTTTTGTGCGACTACAATTTCGGCTTCTTCATTGTCTAACGTCATTAGTTGAGGTGTTGACAAGATGTTGGTTGCTGAATCACCCTCAAGTGCTCGTAATAGAGCAGCGAAACGATCTTTTCCACTCAATTTTGCTGCGCCAACAAAAAATCCACTGGTTACAGCAGTAAGTGCAGCGTCAGAACCACCTGCTATTAGTCCCGCAATATTAGCCTGCGAATTTGTAAATAATTCGCCAACCGCAGGCGTGGTTCCTGAAGAACGTTCAGTAGGTACATAGGCAAATTGCACGCCCAACTCTCTAGAAAGACCCGTAGAGACTTCAGCAATAATTGCCTCTACCAAAACTTGTGCTCGGCGAATATCCAATTGGCTAATGATTCGCCGAATGCTTTCAAATTTTGCAGGCGCTGCAGTGATGATTAAAGCATTGGTAGTTTCATCTGCTTGGATATCTACATCCTGCAAATTTGCACCCGTTGCTGTGCCACTAGCATTACCTTGTTGGCCTTCTGCTTCAAATTGTGTAACACCCAGCAGAATCGGGGCTAATTCTGCAGCTTTTGCATATTTCAAAAATACAACTTGTGAATTTCCACCACCTTGTAAAGGTGTATCAAGGTGAGCGATTAGTCCTCGAATTCTTAAACGTGCGGCATTATCACCGGATAACAAAATACTGTTGGAACGTTCATCTGCAGCGAGCGTTGTGCCACCAGGAACTTGCCCTTGTGCATCTTGACGACTCATAGAATTAATAATTCTTACTACTTCAGCTGCAGAAGCATGCTCCAATGGCACGACCTCAATTTCTTGGCTATCCGGTCGGTCAATACGGTTAATAATAGAAATCAACCTTTGAATATTTGCAGCACGATCAGATATAACTAAAACATTACTATTAGGGTAGGCTGCAAGATGTCCTTGTTGTGGTACGAGAGGACGCAAGATTGGAACCATTTGTGCAGCAGGTACGTTTTTAATCGGAATTACACGAGTAACTAGTTCGTCACCAGTTGATTTGATGCTTCCGTTACCAGTAACAACCGGACCTTGTTTAGCATTTACATCCGGTAAGATTTTAATAATTTCACCAACTTGCACTGCTGCATATCCATGCACTTGCAAAACGGATAGGAATACTTGATATACCTCCTCGCGATTCATTGAACGTGCTGAAACAACGGTAACTTTTGCTTTCACACGAGGGTCAACTACAAAATTACGTTCGGTAGCTTCTGCTACCGTTTCAATAAAGGAACGGATATCTGCATCTTTTAGATTTAATGTCACACCAGTTTCTGCAGATACAACGTTAAAGGTAAATGCAACAGTAAAAGTAAAAAGCACTGCATAAGCGCAAAAAGCTTTAAAAATTTGATTCAAGTTAAACTTATTATTCATATAGTTATATGGCTTAAACAATGTAATTATTGTGTTTATTCAGCTTATCAAGAATATCGCAATACCGCATAGAATATGCTTGATGTTTATACACTAATTCCTTATCTGCTGGATGAGATACAAACTCTGTGTTGTTTATTCCTTGATCAACGGCCATATTGCTACCTATTGGCTCATATCCTGCAATAAAGTGATTTCTGTACCTTCACGCATTACTACCATCTTTACTTCGGTAGCCGTTGACAGGGCTTGCATGGCTTCTGGCCCCTTATTTGGGGCATCCAATAAAATATCGTTGATGTTAATCACAACATCGCCTGGCTGTAAGCCAAGTTGATAAAACATATCTGAATTATTGCTAGGCGTTAGTTTGTAACCTATAAATTTGCCGTCTTCATTATTCTCTGGGGCTGCATTAATAAACTCTGTCAGACGCACAGGATTCTTCATGATCTCTTGGCGAAATTGACCAATTGTTTCAAAATTCGTTTCCGCACCAGAAGCATTAGTTTGTTGCGGCGTAGTAGCTGCTTTAGTGGTATTTACAGGTTTCTTTTGATTAAACCCTTTGGCATTAGCTCTTGGTAAACGTAAGGTTTCCATACGTATATCACGTTCTAAAATAACTCGGTCAGAGAAGACAGCATGTAAAGTTGCACCACCTGGTACGTCATCCCCAAGTGCGTAATGCTTAATTTTATTACCGCCACTGGAAATGATTGCATAGCCATAATCCTTGCCTCCCGCAAGCACACCTAATAGCTTCAAGTTAAGGGTAGTTTCAGGAGCGTTCTCAACTTGTTTTGTAGTAGAGGCGGGGGCTGGTTTACCCATTAGGTGTAATTGAGCAATCTTACGGTCGTGATTTACTCTTGGCTGTGGTTTCACATTGGTAGTAGCTGCTGTGGTAGGGATGGTAATCACTTTATTTGATCCACTATCAAAAAATCCCACAATAACTTTTGCCAAGGTAATTAAGATAAGAATAGCTAATGCAATGCTAACCCAGCGGGGTAGCTTCATTTCTATTTTCGGCCATAGGTTGTTTAGTGCTGCAGCGTCCAAACTTGTTAATAAATTCATGTTCCGCTGAGTGGTTGAATATATTTATATAGGTTCATTTATAACTATCTAGTTAGTCTACTTGACAGCAAAAGCATGGTTAGCGTAACTTTCGCCGCCTCTATTAGATAAGATTTCCTTAATTTAGAGTGATATTTTCAATTTAGTCCCCATCGTCTAGAGGCCTAGGACACTGCCCTTTCACGGCGGCAACAGGGGTTCGAATCCCCTTGGGGACGCCATTGAAATCAAATACTTGTGTCTTCTTCGACCCCAAACCTATTTAATTCAGGTAAATTCCTAACTCAATTCTTATATATATATGTTGCTAATATATACATTGCTAACGTAATCATAACGCACTCATATTAAATAGAATTCACGACAGAATATATCAAAAGTTCGATCAAAGGTTACAAATATCTGGCGAAAATAAGGGGTAGGGTATAAACAAAGAACTGAAGGATAAGATCAAAGCTTTTACTAAGCGATCCGGCTTAGAAGGGCCACAACAAACCGTTTAAAATTAACCAGTACCTTGCCAAATTACTTTCATTATAATTAACATTATCTAGTTAATTTAACTCTATAAAATATATATAAATTTTCGATATCTAAGTTCATTAATTTTACCTTACTACATCTTTAGAATGTTTCAGACCATCCCAATGGGTGTACATCTATAGTAAATTCGTTTGCTAAAGTCTCCGAGTAAATAAGTATTTATTAATATACTTTATTCAGCTGCAAGTAATCTAGGAGAGGCGCCATGCAAGAGACACTTGATATTCAAAATCTAGATCAAGAAACGTTAAACAAATGGTTTGACAAAAGACTTGAACAAAAACTAAAAGAACGCGAAGAGGCGAGAACTCCGCAATTATCTCTAATTGCCACCAAAGGCACTATGGATATGGCTTATCCACCATTTATACTAGCGTCAACTGCTGCAGCGCTGGGCTGGGAGGTATCCTGTTTCTTTACCTTTTATGGTTTAAATCTACTGAAGAAGGATCTCGATCTAGAAATCTCTCCTCTCGGTAATCCTGCTATGCCGATGAAAATGCCATTTGGACCTGATTGGTTTAAAAGTGTGGAATGGAACATTCCAAATGCATTAAGCAGCAATATTCCTGGCTTTGAAAAATTTGCTACCTCAATGATGTCAAAAACACTCAAGAATAAAGGTGTTGCAAGTATACAAGAATTGCGAGAATTATCTGTTGAAGCGGATGTGAAACTTGTCGCTTGTCAAATGACGGTAGATTTATTTGGTTACAAGAAAGACGAATTTATTGATGATATCTCAGACTGGGTCGGAGCAGCCTCATTTTTACCTAACGCTCAACAATCCGATATCTGCTTGTTCATTTGAATAAACATAATCCATTCGCCATTGCTCTTTTTGTTGCATGCATTATTTCAGCATGTTCAAACAATAATGTTGATGAAGAATTAACTCTAAGCCGCGAGATTAGCAAAGAACTCGGCACTCAACTTAAAAGCAAGCTTGTAAGCACAATGCAATCCAGCGGGCCGGATGCTGCTATCGCAGTTTGCAATCTTGAAGCAATCAATATCACTGCAGATATTTCAGATAAAAATAATCTAGTAGTAGGGCGCACATCTTTAAAAATACGCAATCCCGCAAATAAACCAGATGCATGGGAAACGAAACAACTAGAATGGTTTGAATCACAACTAGCTTCTGGAGTTGATGTTAAGACTTTAGAAAAAAACGAGATCGTAAAAGAAAAGGGTAAAAAAATATTTCGTTATATGAAAGCCATTCCTATGCAAGAACCTTGCATGCTGTGTCATGGCGAAGTGATTTCAACCGCTATAAAAGAAAAAATAAACGACTTATATCCGCAAGACCAAGCAACAGGGTATAAAGTAGGGGAGTTGCGCGGTGCATTTACCATCAAAATAGAAATGTAGCATCCGCTTTCATACAAAAATATATGCCTATGTGCAAACCTATTTTTGTGTCAATAGTGCAAGCCGCAGCTTTTTTAATTTTTCCCACTTCTGCTGATTATATTTACCAAACATAGGTCTTTCCCAAGAGTGATAAACCACATACAACATTGTGCGCGTTTCTAAATCATTCCCTCTAAACCCTAATTCAGAAAACACTGAGCGAATATAATCCATGCGAAGTTTATTTACTTTTTTTACAGTTCGCCTTGCAACAGGGTCATGTTTAGCCCAGATACGAATTGCGAGATCGTACTTTGTAAGGTCACGTTTCCAGATCATTTCCGCAACTTGATTGAGACGCACAGCAGGATCCATTTCAATCATAGAAAGTTCTTGAATCACAATTTCGGTATATTTCACTGTCCAAAATTTGAGAAGTTCATTTAGTAATTCATTTCGGTTTTTTTGGCGTAATTCAAAATATAAGAGATTAAAATCATTATTTTATTCATACGTTCCCCCAATTATTTCTAAAACAATAAAAAGGGGACAAAAGCCCCCTAAATTATTATAAATAACGAAAGACTTATCCAAACATTTCTGCGGTCATATTATTAAACCAACTATAGGCATACTGTACTTCACGAGCACGCGCCTCTGCAGTGGCGTCCATTGGTGTAAGTCCACCGCCAAGTTTTTTAATTTCAGAGCGGTCTTCAGCCAGCGCATAAACTGCAACGACTGAAATACCGTAATCTGGTGCGATTAGACTGTAACAGGCATTTGCATAAGACGCTGTGCCTGGTTCTTTACCATTTAATAAAGCCACGATAGAAGCTGCACATACTTTAGCTTGTGTGCTTGCAGCGTATCCTGATTTTGGCATGCCGGTTGCAATACTCGCATCACCAATAACATGAATGTCTTTATGTTTCTTAGATTCAAATGTACCTAAATCAACAGGACACCATCCAGAGTCATCAGTAAGGCCAGCATCTTGCGCAATTGTTGCTGCTTTTTGCGCTGGAATGATATTCGCAACTGCAACTTTATGATCATCAAAGTCCGTACTCACCGTCATAGTTTTAGTGTCTACGGATTTTACGCCGCCACCGGTATCTGCAGCGGCAACCCATTCAATCATTTCGCCGTAAACATCTTTGTAACCTTGCATGAACAAGTCTTGTTTAGAAAATTTGTCTTTCGCATCAAGAATCAGCAATTTAGATTTAGGCTTATTATGTTTTAAATGATGTGCAATTTGTGCTGCGCGCTCATATGGTCCTGGAGGGCAACGGAAAGGATTTGGAGGAGCCGCTATAACCACAAGACCACCATCTTCCATTGACTCTAATTGTTTGCGAAGCAGGGCAGTTTGCGATCCTGCAATCCATGAATGCGGCATAATTTCTGCGGCTTCTTCACTATAGCCCTCAATTGATCCGTACTTCAGAGAAATACCAGGAGACATAACTAAACGGTCATATTCTAGAGTAGTTCCGCCGGCTGTCTTCACTTTATGTGCTTCTGCATCTACTTCAGTGACCATGTCTTGCACAAGCTTAATGCCATGACTTGCAAGATTATCGTAACCAAATTTAATAGTAGAAATATCGCGATCACCACCAATTACTTCATTACTCATAAAACAAGTGTGGTGATGGGTTTTAGGTTCTACAATAGTGACTTCTACTGAAGAATCGCCTTTAGAAATATATCTAGCAGCAATTAAACCACCAACACCACCACCAACAACCACTACGCGTTTTTTTGCCGCACTGGCTAGAAAAGGGAAACCCAAACTACCGGTAGCCAAGGCTCCACTGGTAGCTTTTAAAAAACTTCTTCGATTTAGATTGATCATTTTTTAAAACTCCTGAAAGATATGGCTATTTTTTATTTGCGTAGAATTGAATCAGATCTCTCATCGCATCATCACCATTCGCTGTGTGAGCTTCTTCCATCTGCTTCTTCATTTTCTTAGGCATATCTCGATCGCCACTAGCAAAATCGGCCATGGTGTACTCAAGATAAGGTACCCATTGACCGGCTAACACGCCTGCATCATCTTCAGCCGAACTACCGCCTTCCTCATGGCACTTTTCACAATGTGTTTCATGTAACTTTGCGCCAGTTTTAGCTTGATCAGCATTAACAGATTGTTGGGCGCTTTCAAAAGGCAATTCCGCAAAGTGTTTAGCAAGAATTTTTATTTCTTCTTCAGTGTAGCCTTGAGCAATTCGGTTCATTACCGTTGAGATTCTGGCAAAAAACTCTACGTCTTCAAAGTCTACATCTGCTTCAATAATTTCGTCAATTTTGTCTTCGTCGTTATCATATTTGTAAGCCAGCATTGCACCAATAATATAGAGCTCAGACATGCCTGAGATAGTAGGTGTAGCAGGGCCTTGGCTGATTCCAGCTGGACCGTGGCAACCTAAACATGTATTGGCAAGCATTTCTGGGCTTGCTACGTCAGCAGTAGCGTTTGATGCGAAACTTACTCCAATTAAAAAAGTAAGTAGAATTGCAAGGATGTGATCATTGAACATAGAACTCCTCCTATCCTGGATCCTTATGTTGTTATTAATTACGTAAAAGCCTTATGAAAAGATAATTAACTTTTGGAAACTGTAGCACATTGTATTAACCGTAATTAGCGCTATTCTATGGAAATTGGCTGATTTAAATGAGCATTATTAGCAGTATGCTCTTCTTCATCGGGTTCTTCAGGAATTTCATGCGCTACACCTTTATGGCAATCAATGCATGTTTTGTTACTACTACCTTTAGCAATTTTCTTATGTTTTTTTCGTGCTGAACGATCTTGCTCTTTTAGATCCATCGCTGCAACGGTGTGACATGATTTACATTCTCGAGAATCTGTAGCTTTCATTCGATCCCAAACGGCATTCGCCATTTGCCATCTATGGTGTTCAAATTTTTCTTCGTTATCGATTGTTCCTCGAATTTCATGCCATACATCTTTAGCAGCACGAAGTTTTGCCACCAACTTAGGACCTGTATCATGCGGAACATGGCAGTCTGAACAATTCGCTCTTACACCTGATACATTTGCGTAGTGAACACTCTCCATCCATTCTTCTTTTACCCATTGCATTGAGTGGCAAGAAGTACAGAACTCAGTTTCATTAGTGGCTTCTAAAGTTACGGAAGAGGCTGTGGCAAATGCAAAGCCAACTCCCAACAAGATAAGAACAGCTATTAATTTCATTAATAACTATCCGAATTATTCTGGGGCAATGAGTGAAATAGATAAAGCATGTAAATAATGATCAATTACTATAAGTGTTTATATTACATTGCATTGTGCCATTTGCGCGAAAACTTAACTAATTTATGTTCTGTTTGTGATTAAATAAGAGTTAATAAACATTAATTTTCTATTACTAAATATTATCCATATTTTGCAACAATATATTTGCTGTAGCACAGTGCAACAATATTGCAATAATTTACTTTGAATAAATATAATAACTATATGAATAATATGATTATACTATGTTATTGAAGCTATAATAAGTAAAATGAATTAGAATATAGTAATATAATAATATATTATCAAACGTATCTGTATAATACATACCAGATCGCTAGAAAATTAAATCTACCTCACTGTCACTCATATTAATCAATGAAAACGATAATTTTTTTTGTATTTGGCTTACTAAGTTGGTTACTCCTTACTAACTATCAACTTGTGTATTCCAAAGTAACTAGTTTTACCAATCCTGTTCAGGAATCAAATTTAGTAGTGGCAAGCGTTGATACTAACGCAAGTTCTGCGCTGGAAGAATTATATGAAGACAACATTTCAGAAGAAGAACTAGGTTCTGATACTAGAAATGCAGCGCAAGATGAGGTTAGCTCGCTTGAATCTGAGTTAACTGAAAAAACAGAAAGCGTGGTAGACAAAACATCAGCGAATAATGCTGAATTATCCAGCAATGATGCGATTACTGAAAAATTAGATGAGAATTTAGAAACAATAGAAGGGACAACAAAGTCTGAAACTGAATTAGAAAGTGAAACAGAAGTAGGGTCGGAAATTGAAAAAGAAATAGAGCAGCAACCAAAGGCAGAAACCAATTCTAGTAACACGCCTGCTGCAAGCCAAGCACATATGAATAATCCTTGGATGCAATTTATGCAACCAAATACGGTAATGCCTACGTTTAATCAAAACATGATGAACTCAGGAATGATGAATCCTGGCATGTTTGTGAACCCCATGGCCATGATGACTCCAATGATGATGAGTATGATGATGGGCCCAATGATGAATCCGGCGATGATGATGAATCCAAACGCAATGATCAATCATCCAATCAATACCATGACTCATCCGCAAAATATGAATGCCATGATGATGTCAATGGACCCAAAGATGATGTTTAGTATGTTCGGTCAACCGAGCAAAGAATACCTAGAAGGCGAAGTTCCAGACCAACTCCCCGTGGTTACCATCCCTGGAATGCCAACTCAAACTTATCAAAACTGGCCAGTAAATAAATTATCACCTGGCGTATCTCGCGAAGCAAAGAAAAATGCCTTTCAAACTGCAATGGCAATGAGCCCATTAAACATGCGCGACATGCTCGGCATCATGGCTGATAAAATGCCGGTTGATGAAGGTGTTACATGGGATGATGCCGTAGAAGCAATGAAATTACGTGCCAACGAAGTTAATTTTAAATTTGTGGGTTCAAGCCCTTTATGGAAACAAATTGAAGCAGAAACTGAACAACCATCTGCAAAAGTTGAGATGTTTAGATTTTGCGACGCAACAGTGGCGCGAAAAATATTAGATGTAGTGCCAGAATTTATTATCTTTCTACCATGTAAAATTGCATTATTAGAAGACGGAGAGGGCAAGCTATGGGTGATGACTATGGATTGGGACGTAAGTTGGCTGGACTTTGCGCAAAACCCAAATAGTCATTTGTCAAAAGAAATTCGTGAAGATGCAAAACGTATTCGAGATAACTTGAGTTACATCATGGAAGGAGCAGCGACAGGTGATTTTTAATTTAAATAGTATTAAATAGTAATAGCGGAGAGAAATAGTGTTATCAAGAAATAAGATAGTTCAATTGATTGCCGTAGCAATATGCTTGTACGTAGCTACTGCGGCAACCATCCAAGCTGAAGAGCATGCAGGCAATGAAGCTGAAAATAAATCAAATGCTAATGCATCAAATTTAAATTGGGGGCAAATGAGTCAAGCCACGCAAAAGTCCATGGACCCCAATGTTATGAATAACTTGATGAATATGATGATGACAAGCCCAGATAAGTTGATGTCAATTGAATCATGTGCGAAATGCCATACTGATGAAGAAGTAGCACGGTATCAAAAAGACTTTGGTCCTATGATGGAAGCCATGAAACCCATGATGGGCATGATGAATCCTATGATGGCTATGATGAATCCTATGATGGGCCCAATGATGGGCATGGCGGCTCCAATGATGAATCCAATGATGGACATGAGTGGCGCTATGATGAGCCCAATGATGGGTATGGTGAATCCTATGATGGGTCCCATGATGAATCCTGCGGGAATGATGGATCCAAAACAATACGAGCAGTGGTTTAATCAGTGGACCGAGAGTATGAAGAATATGGCTCCACAACCACAGGCTACAAAATAATACCCATTATTGAATTTCTACAAGTTATGCATAGTTTTTATACAGGGTATAAAAATTCATTACAAAAAAATTAACTTTTAATTTAACAACCAACAACCATAGAGGCAGTTTTATGTATTCATTGCAAAATTTTTTCCGGTTATTCGTGATCACAAGCTGTCTTTTCATTATCGGAGTCACCAGCACGCAAGCAGAAGATATGAAAAGTCAAGGTACCTATCCTAGCTGGGGTCAAGGTGCATACCCTGGCATGGGTGGATATGGCGGTATGGGTGGCACCCACCCAATGTTCAATCCAGCAATGTGGATGAATCCAATGACATGGATGAATCCTGGAAATTACATGAGCCTGATGAACCCATATCTTTGGATGAACCCTGGAAATTACATGCAAATGATGAATCCTATGGCCTATATGAATATGATGAATCCTATGATGGGCATGATGGGTCCAATGATGAATCC
>JABDMD010000050.1 GCA_013001685.1 Gammaproteobacteria bacterium
CGTCCAGCGGATTTACTATATGGCAAGTTTTACCACTTGGCCCTACTCATCCAGATCTTTGCCCATATCAATCACTTTCTGCTCATGCAGGAAATCCTCAACTAATCAATCTTGAGTGGTTAGTCGACAAAGGCTGGCTTAGTAAAAATGAAATAAATGATAACACTAATTTATCTTGGATTCGTCGATTACAATGCCTGCAATATGCATATGAAAGATTCAAAAAAACTAACGATCATATTGAAACTATAAAATTTAGTACTTTCATAGAAAAGCATAATTACTGGTTAAATAACTATGCAATCTACATGGTGCTACATGATAATTTTGCAGAACAATCTTGGACTGAATGGCCTAAAGAATACCGTGATTGTGAATCGAGTGAATTAAAATCATTCAGCAAAAATAATCATTCAGCAATTGAGGCTATTAAATTTCAACAATATATTTTTTTTAGTCAATGGGAAGAAATAAAAAAATATGCAAATAAGAAAGGAATCTCAATTATCGGCGATATGCCTATTTTTGTTGCACATGATAGTGCCGAAGTATGGGCAAACAGAAAATACTTTGTTTTAGATTCTACCGGCCATCCTAATTTTGTTGCAGGCGTGCCGCCAGATTACTTTTCTCCAACTGGACAACGCTGGGGCAATCCGCATTACCAATGGCAGCAGCTTGAAAAAGATGGCTTTAGTTGGTGGATTGATCGTATTAGTACTCAAGCCGAACTATATGACGCTATTCGCATAGATCATTTCCGTGGGCTAGTCGAATATTGGGAAATACCTGCTCATGAAGAAACGGCAGTAAATGGCCGCTGGGTTGCGGCACCTGGAAAAGAGCTATTAGATGTATTAACACAAAAGTTTCCTAACTTGTGTTTGATAGCCGAGGATTTAGGCACGATTACGCCCGATGTACTCAAATTACGTGATGATTTTTCTCTACCTGGGATGAATATTCTACAATTTGCCTTCGATGGCAACAGTGACAATCCATACTTACCACAAAATCATAAACAAAATAGTGTCACTTATACCGCTACACATGACAATGACACTACACTTTCCTGGTATGAATCATTACCCAGTGATACTCAACACTATGTTAAGCAATCTATAAATCATGAACTGGAAAATATGCCATGGCCAATGATCTATGCAACACTTAACTCTGTTGCTGATATAGCAATCTTACCTATGCAAGATCTGTTAGGTCTTGGCAAAGGTCATCGTATGAATACACCAGGTACTATAGAGGGTAACTGGCAATGGAAATTTGATTGGAATCAGATTGATTCTGATTTAACGGTAAAATTATCTGACTTACTTAAAAAGTATAATAGAAAAGCAACCAATACATCTTCAACCTATTCTTGCAACCACACCATGCACCCAGTCTCAAATGGGTGACATAGATATTCACAGTATGGATACATCCGAATCTTCATATATTGCATACCAGAAACATCTGGATTAATTGTTAATTTAAAGACTTGTTCTTTTGCTAGCATCGGTCCATCAGACGAAAATTTATATGAGTTGTATTTCGCAAACATGTCTCTTGTATCTTCATCGCTCAACACACATTCAACAACCACATCGTTGCTTGATAAACCATTTAAATTAGCCTTAACCTTAATAGTAAAGGCTTCTCCTTGTTTCACTGCAGTAGGTTTATCCGATACACAGCATATACTTACACCTGGCCAGGCTTTTCTTATTTTTGATTTCCATTGATTTAGCTCAACGGCATTTTTACCATCGTTAGCATTAATTAATTTTGACTTGTCTCGTGCGGGCAAATAGTAGGTTTGCATATAATCTGACAACATGCGTTGTGCATTAAAATTAGGGATAATTGATTTCATAGACTCTTTTGCTAACTCTACCCAAGTCGCTGAATAACCTTGTCCATTCCTTTCAAAATATAATGGCATCACTTCATTTTCTAAAATTTCTAACAGATCATTAGCTTCTTGTTGATTTCTGTACTCATGATCAAATTCAGCACCATGAGGTGTAATCGCCCATCCATTGTTTCCGTTATAACCCTCATCCCACCAACCATCTAATATACTGAGATTCAACACGCCATTCATACCTGCCTTTTGCCCAGAAGTGCCACAAGCTTCCAAAGGATATTCAGGTGTATTTATCCATACGTCTACACCAGCCACTAAACGTCGGGCTAATACCATGTCGTAATTCTCTACCTGCAATATCTTGCCCTGAAATTCTGGTCGTTGCGTTAATTCATGCACCATTTTTACAAGTTCACGACCGGGGGCATCATCAGGATGAGCTTTGCCGGCAAAAATTAATATTGTTGGTCTAGCAGGGTCGTTTAGAAGTTTAGATAAACGCTCCAAATCATAGAAAAGTAAATTGGCTCTTTTATAGGTTGCGAATCTCCGTGCGAACCCCAACACTAAGACATCTGAATCATGTTTATTAATTAAATGGGTGATTCGATTAATCGTTGATTCACTACGCCCATTTCTTATACATTGCTTTGTAATACGCCTATGCACCTCTGATAATAGTGTAGCTTTGAGCTCACGTCGCAAACTCCAAAAACGATGGGAAGGAATTTCATCTAAACATTGCCAGAATTCTGGATTATTAAGTTCTCTACGCCACTCACCAAAACGCATGTCAAATAAATTAACCCACTCTAAAGCTAAGAAGGTGGAAATATGTATACCATTAGTTACATAACCGATTGGATTTTCCTTATATGAAATCTGCGGCCATACATGAGACTCCATTTTAGATGCTACTTCATGATGAATTTTACTAACGCCATTATGAAATCTAGAGCAATGCAGAGCTAGAGTGGTCATATTGAAATCATCATTATTAATCCCGCCCCCAAGCTTCATAAAAGTATCAAACTCTATACCTAGTTCTTTAACGTATTGACTAAAAAATGAATGAACTAATTCTTTTTTGAAAATATCATGACCTGCTGGTACTGGTGTATGTGTGGTAAATACAACATTGCTTGCATTTAATTCTAATGCGCTGTCAAAATCTGCGCCCTTTGCAATATTTTCACGACTTCGCTCAAGTGTCGAAAAACCAGCATGGCCCTCATTTATATGCCAAATTGTTGGATATATATTAAGCGCTCGTAATGCACGTACACCTCCAATACCGAGTACAATTTCTTGAAGAATACGTGTTTCACTCCCACCTTTATAAAGCTGATGAGTAATTTCACGATCCGCAGATGCATTTTCGGGAATATCACTGTCTAAAAAATATAGTTTTATATTTCCAGCAATAGCCTCCCAGACTTTTAAAGTAATTTTTCTATTAGGGAGTTCAATTTTTATATATAGCTTATTTCCATTTGAATCATAGGATGGATTAATTGGCAAGTGTTCAAATTCCGTTAGGTTATAATGAGCAACTTGATCTCCATAGTTATTAATTTCTTGATTAAAGTAACCTTGGCGATATAACAAGCCTATGCCCACAAAAGGCACAGCCATATCACTTGCTGCTTTACATAAATCCCCTGCGAGAATTCCTAAGCCACCCGAGTAAATTGGAAAACTTTCATGAAAACCGAATTCTAAACATAAGTATGCAATTAAATCATTTTCAGCATCAAAATTACTGGCGAAATTTTCATGTATTACTAAGTTCTTATACGCTTTATAACTAGATAAGACACGAGAATATTCTTCCATATAATTATTATCACTTGCAGCCTCATCTAATTTATTCTGAGCTACACGACGGAGAAATAACTTTGGATTGTGATTACATTTATCCCATAAACTCTTATCAAGTCTTCTAAATAAAAGACGTGCCTCTGAATTCCAACTGTAGTACAAATCATTAGCAAGCTCCTCAAGCTTTTCCAAGCCTGCAGGAATCTTCGGCTGAAACTCGATCTTTATATGTTTTATTGTCATTAAATAAATATCTTTTTATTTTAAAAAGCAGTTTAAAGATAGAGACAATCTGGCATTGGTAATAATAACCTATTATGTCTTAAGTATTTTTGAATAATTGTAGCAAGTGCTAGGAATTATCAGACCTTAATAAAGTCTAATAATTAATATATTAAAATTATCTAACTCATTTCCTTAACGAAGATATGCTTCTGCTGCATAGCGCCTCATCATGCCATGACTATTAAACCGAGTATTCTTACTCATCACATTTTTCATTATTTGTATCCATGCATTACGATTATCGTAGTATTTTGGAAGAATAATTTGCTCTAGCTTATTGTATAAGTCTATAGCATCTCGTTGTTGAGTATCGGTAGTATCAATGCACCATCCTGTAATGTCTTCTATATGACCCTCTAACCACCAGCCATCCAATGCACTCAAATGCGGCACCCCATTAAATGCTGCTTTAATCCCACTTGTACCAGATGCCTCCATCGGAGGCATTGGTGTATTAAGCCAAATATCTACACCAGAGGTTAGATATTGCGCGGCGCACATATCATAATTTTGCACATAAATTACTCGCACAGCGCCAGATAACGAAACTATATATTCATGTAATTGACGTATTAATACCTTGCCTTGCTGATCTAATGGATGAGCTTTTCCTGCAAGAATTATTTGTAATGGGAAGTGCTTACAGATATTTTTTATACGCTCAATGTCAGTAAACAGCAAATCAGGTCTCTTATAACTCGTCATCCTACGCGCAAAACCTAGCGTACAAGTTTCCAAGCTAATT
>JABDMD010000122.1 GCA_013001685.1 Gammaproteobacteria bacterium
GGTCCAATCGCAGTAAATCCTGCTCGATTTTGGATGCTTCCCCCAAATACTTTAAAAATTGATTCTGATTCCGGCCCCAAACTAACTGAGCGTATCCGTGCATCAAACCCAATATTAAATCTGGGCCCAACACCATATAGATAATTAATTAAACCCGTATAAAATGAATTTCTGCAATTACTTACAGATTGAGAATATAAATTATTAAATAATTTTATTTCATGGCTCCCTTGAGGGATTACCGAAGACGCAACATATCTCGTACTTGACTTTTGACCAAAAACTGCGGTTGAAAGGCCTATTATTACAAGAATAAAAGCGGATTTAAATAATTTCATATTATTCAGTAATAATATTTTGAGGCGTTCCTTCTTTCCAATTTTTAATATTAGATGCCACTATTGAAAGTAATTTTTTTCTGGATGTTCCTGAAGCCCATGCAATATGCGGGGTTACCAAACAATTATCCAGTCCTATCAATGGATGATTTTCTTGAGGGGGCTCTGAAGATAATACATCAATAGCGGCACCTTTTATCTCCTTACTGATTAGTGCCTGTCTTAAATCGACCTCATTGATCAATCCACCCCGCGCGGTATTTATAAGCAAAGCACTATTTTTCATTTTGCTCAAATTCTTTTTATTAATTACTTCAAAGCTTTCATCATTCAATGGAGCATGCAAACTCACTACATCCGCTAAATTCAACAACGCCTCTAAAGTCAACATTTCTGTGTGGTCAATAATTCCAGACTGGTGACTTCTTGTTGTCGCTATGACGCGCATTCCTAGTGCTCGTGCTACATTGGCTACTTGTTTACCAATAGAACCCAAACCTATAAGTCCAAGAGTGCATCCTGCTAATTCAAGAAGAGGTTTTCGCGTATAACTCCAGACACCGTTTCGAACCCAATCTCCATTTTGTACACTATCATTATAATCGCCACAGTGATTACATAATTCAAGTAGTAGTGCTATAGTATGCTGAGCAGTCGAATGTTGGCTATATCCCGAAACATTGGAAACTATGATAGATCTATCTTTGCAAGTCGCGAGATCTATATTGTTGTAGCCGGTGGCCGTAATGCATATGAATTTAACCTTCGGCCAATGCGATAATACTTCAGCATCAATTATAAATTTATTGGACAGAATGATGTCTGCATCTCGGCCTCTTTCAATACCCTCACTTCTTGAACTTTCAGGATAGACCGTAAAGCGTCCTAGAGACTCCAATTCCTTCCAACTTAAATCACCGGGGTTAACAGTTTTACCGTCAAGAAAAACGATATTCATCATATGTCTTGGTTTATATATGCTTTTGCCTTGATGGCTTACTACATTTTGCATAGTCTAATGGCCAGTGAATTTATGAAATCCCTACTTTGTAAACATCTGAGATTACAAGGACAAAATTATCGCCTTCTTTTCAATACCATCGCGGTAGTATCATCGGTACTAATTATTTACCTCTATACGCTAACAGAAACCCTTTGGTCAAATCACTCGAATACCTTTATCAGCCTTATTGGATATGCATTTGTGCTGATCGGTATTATGATAGTTGTAAAATCGATTTCAGCCTACGGGATAATGTCATTTGCCGGTTTCAAAGCCGAAAATCCAAAAGATGAGCTGGTAACCACAGGACTCAATACTTATGTGAGACATCCACTATATGCCGGTGTTCTAATTGCGCTGGCAGGATGGTTGATAGTGACCCAAAGTATTGCGGCAATAGTTACATTGGTGGTGACGTGGGTATATGTATTGGTCGGAATTCAGCTGGAAGAACAAAAGTTGATTCTACAATATGGCGACGCTTATAGAACTTACCAACATAAAGTGTCTAAGCTATTTCCGCTGCATAAAAAAGCCTGAAGCAATTGCTCGCTCCAGGCTTGTTCTGCTTGATACAGAAAATCAAAAAACTAATTGTTACCTCTATTAAAAGACAACGCAGCATTTAATTAAGTTGTCTTTTTATAATTAATTAACTAAACCTGGGTGTTGTTGGCAACTGTTACATTAAGAATATCTCTATCAAATAGATAAAGCCCACTCTTTTCATCCCCTATCATTTCTAGCTTATCATTCATTGTTCTAGCCAAAGCTTCTTCTTCTATCTGTTCCGCGACATACCATTGCAAAAAATTATGCGTAGCATAGTCTTTTTCCTTCAGGGCGATATCTACTAGCTTGTTAATGCTTTCTGAAACATAAACTTCATGTGCCAAAAGCTCACTAAATGCATGTTTCAGTGAAGGGTAGGTTAATGTTGGTTGTTCTAACGATGGAACCACAGCAAATCCTCCCCTATCATTTATAAAATGAATGAGCTTCATCATATGCATACGTTCTTCATCACTATGCTTATAGAAGAAGGAGGTTATATTATCGATTCCAGGCTGAATTTCCGCCCAAGAGGCCATGGCCAAATATACTTGTGAAGATTGTGCTTCAATTTTTACTTGCTCGTTTAGAGCATCCTGCATTTGTTTAGATAGCATTGGTTATGTTTTATTTAATACAAGTATTAAACACTTAGATGTACTGATTGATTATATTTTCTAGCATTTCTTGTTTGCCA
>JABDMD010000137.1 GCA_013001685.1 Gammaproteobacteria bacterium
GCGCCAGACTCAACGCAATGTGCTCATCAGCAAAATGATTTAATACACTAGTCTTGGCAATTAAATTAGATGTACTGCCTTCCCAAATTGACCAAGCACGCGCAGCTTTAAGTTGTATATCTCTATTATTGCTAGTCAAGCGTTTATAATATGCACTAACTAAATCGTTACGTTCATCTTCCGCGATTACATTAAGATAGTCCTGCCAAAGATCAGGGTAGATATAACTCGCACCATCTTGATAAAACCACTGAATATCGCGTGGTCGACAAAGAAAAACCCCCCTTAAAATCAATCCTGTTACACACTCCACATATACTTCAGCATAAGCGAGCGCAAGGGTTGAACCCCAAGACCCACCAAACACCAACCATTTTTCAACCTTTAAATACTTGCGTATGGCTTCTATATCGGTAATTAGATTCTCGGTGGTGTTTTCAGCTAGTTCTGCATGTGGAATAGAACGACCACAACCACGTTGATCAAATAAAATAATTCGATATTTTTCAGGATCAAAAAACCTTCGCTGAAAGGGTTCGCATGCCGCACCAGGCCCTCCATGCAAAAAAACTACTGGTATACCATGTGGATTGCCACACTCTTCAATCCACAATGTATGCAATGCAGAAACCTTAAGCTGGAATTCGTGATAAGGATCAATTTCAGGGTATAAAGTTAGTAACTCCACTGCGGCTTCTCTTATTTATTTTTTAGCACATCTCTTTTGAGCTACTAAAGTTGCGACATCGCGCAAACCTTTTTTAACATCCCCTACAGTTCCATGTTCTTGATATGCCAAAACATGCAGTGACGAAAACAACGTTAACAGCTCATTGGGCTGTAATCGATATTGTGGGTTGCTGGGTCCTGCATCAGATACTTTTTCAGCTATAAAAGTTTGATAAAACAATAAACCATTGATTTTTAATGCAGTAATAATATTCTTTACTATAGCTCGCTCTAGATAATAGCTAACACAAATGACATCAAATGAATTTGCTGCTGGCGGTTGTTGTTCTATATCTCTAACTTCAGTAAGTATCGAAATGTTATTTTTCGAACAATATGCCTGCAGTTTCTTCATTGCAGTTTGTGAAATATCCCAAGCGTGGCTATCCAAACCATAATTTGCTAAAAAAACAGCATTGCCACCTAAACCAGATGCAAGATCTAACGCCAAGCCAGATTTTGGTAGTAAAAATGCATGCTCCTGCAATACGTATGCAGCTTTAATTTCTAACTGAGATTCAGCTTGATCTTGAGTGGTATAAATATTGTTCCACTTCTTCTCAACATCATCTTTCGCCATTAGATTTAACGACGCCAGAATGCTGGTGTCAGCACAACTAATAAGGTAAAGATCTCTAGTCGACCTAACAACATACCTAAGCATAACACCCACTTACTAAAATCATTAATACTTGTGTAATTAGAACCTACTTCACCTAAACCAGGACCAAGGTTGTTGAGTGTTGCAGCCACAGCTGAGAACGCCGTGACTTGATCTAAACCTGACGCCATTAATAATAAAAGCATCACCACAAATACACCGATATAGGCGGAAAAAAATCCCCACACCGCTTCAATTACGCGACCATCTACTGCTTTAGAACCGATCTTTACAGCAATTTTTGCATTTGGGTGAATCAAACGCAGCATTTCTCGCATGCCTTGTTTCACTAGTAGCAATACTCGAATCACTTTCATGCCCCCGCCTGTTGAGCCCGTACAACCACCAATAAAACTCGCTAGTATTAACAACAAGGGCAAAAAGCTTGGCCAGAAATGATATTGGGAAGTGGTAAAACCTGTCGTGGTGGCAATAGATACGGTGTGGAAAACTGCTTTTGAAAAAGCGTCACTTAAACTTAAATACACTTCACCAATTCGCAAAAACAATGCGGTTATAATGGTGATGGAAATGATTACAAAGAAATAAGTTTTAAATTCTGCGTCTTGAAAATAATGTCGCAAACTTTGTGATTTCCAGGTTATAAAATGTAACCCAAAATTTAAGCCTGATAGTAACATGAAAATGATGGAAACCGTTTCGACTGGAACACTTCGAAAGTAACCAATGCTTTCATCATGGGTAGAGAAACCTCCAATCGCGACAGTAGAAAAACTATGGCCTATCGCGTCGAACACACTCATTCCTGCTAACCAGTAGCCTAATCCGCAGGCAATAGTTAACGATAAGTAGATATACCAAAGTGCTTTTGCTGTTTCTTTAATACGCGGAGTTAACTTGGTGTCTTTAACAGGGCCAGGTGTTTCAGCACGATAAAGTTGCATCCCGCCGACTCCCAACATCGGTAATATTGCCACTGCTAAAACAATAATTCCCATACCGCCTAACCATTGCAAGGACTGGCGGTAAAACAAAATCGATTTAGGTAATTCATCAAGATTAGTGATTACCGTAGCACCAGTAGTAGTTAACCCTGAGACAGATTCAAATATGGAATCTGTAATGCCTATAGAAAGAGAGTTACTAAACCATAGCGGCAGTGCGCCAAAAAGGCCAAGTACTGTCCAAAATAAAACCACGATTAAAAATCCATCACGCAGGCGCAAATCATCGCGATAGCTACGCACGGGATACCACAAAAGCAACCCTGCCACGAGTGTAATCATAAATGCCATCGCGAATGGGAAATATGCTTCTTCCGCAAAAATATAATCCACTAGCATAGGCGGCAGCATAGTGAAGCTAAACCATGCAAGCAAAATGCCTAAAACACGTTGAATAATTTGTCTTTGCATGAAATTGTTAGTGGGTAATTAAAGAGTTATTTGCAGGCAGTGGATATCTTAACCTGAAGTAGCGATAAACTTGAGTTATATAAATGTCGCGCTAACTTGGAACAGTCGCTCTATATCTTTAACGCCAGTTTTGTCTGCTAAAAAAATAATTACATGGTCTTCAGATTCAATATTGATATCTGCTTCAGCCATCATAACTTCCTCACCTCGTGCAATAGCGCCAATAGTTGCGCCGTTAGGAAGATTAATTTGTTCGATGCTACGTCCAACCACTTTAGATGTCTTTTTGTCTCCATGTGCTACTGCCTCGATGGCTTCAGCGGCGCCACGACGCAAAGAATGTACTGAAACTATGTCGCCTTTACGCACATGGGTAAGCAAAGTTCCTAAAGTAACTTGTTGAGGAGAAATAGCGATATCAATCATGCCACTTTCAACCAAATCTACATAACTCGGACGATTGATGAGCGACATAACTTTGTTAGCGCCCAAGCGTTTAGCCAGCATTGCGGAAAGAATATTTGCTTCATCATCATTGGTAAGCGCACAAAATACATCCATGTTCTCAATATTTTCTTCTCGTAACATATCTTGGTCAGCAGCATCACCTTGCAAAACAATAGTTTTGTTAAGTGCCTCAGATAAATAACCTGCACGTTCAGGAGAGCGTTCAATAATTTTAACTTGGTATTTGCTTTCAAGTGACTTAGCAAGATGCAATCCAATGTTGCCGCCACCTGCAAGTAGTACGCGCTTATAAGGCTTTTCAGTGCCACGCAGTTGTGCAGTAAGTGAAGTAGCATTTGATGAAGATGCAAGAAAAAACACTTCATCATCAGCTTGAATATGACCCTCGCTATGTAAAGTAATTGCCTTATTGTTGCGGTAAATAGCAATCACTTTTGCTTCCGTTTCTGGCATGGCTTCCCAAATTTCTTGTAGTCGCTTTCCAATTAATGGGCCATCCAGCTCCGCACGCATTGCTAATAGTTTTACTTTGCCATCAGCAAAATCTAACACTTGTAATGAACCAGGATGTTCAATTAAGCGTTGAATATATTGTGAGATCAAATGCTCAGGACTAATTAATACATCAACGGGCAAAGCTTCTTGTACAAACAAGTCGCTATAGGTGAGGTACTCCACCGCACGAATGCGCGCAATTTTAGTCGGGGTATGAAACAAGGTATAAGCCACTTGGCAAGCAACCATATTGGTTTCATCACTATTGGTAAGCGCGATGATCATATCGGCATCTTTGGCGCCGGCCTGAGAGAGCACAGAAGGATGAGATGCCTCACCTATTATCGTGCGCAAATCAGCGCGATCTTGAATGTCTTGTAAAACCATAGCATTGGTATCAACAAGCGTAATGTCGTTGTTTTCATTTGCTAGACTAAGGGCTAAAGATCCACCTACTTGTCCAGCACCTAAGATTATGATTTTCATAGTATTTTTACTCCAGCCGCTATAACTACTCGGCTGTTTACTGGCGGCGCAGGATAAGTGTGTTATTTAGCACTTGCAAGCCCTTTTATCTATACGTGATTTTATTAGGACTCTTTGGTATTAATCCCAAGCGCGCGTAGCTTGCGATAGAGATGAGTACGCTCCAAACCTACACGTTCGGAGAGCTTGCTGATGTTGCCATCTACTTGTTTCAGCTGATGTAGAAAGTAACTACGCTCAAAAGATTCACGTGCTTCCCTCAATGGCAATTGGTAGAGGTTTTCATAAGTAGTAGTATCTGTAGTTTTTTCTATACTTTGCTCTTCGACTTCTTCCAAAGCTAACTCTACTTCTTCAGCGGATACTTCGTCAGAAGAACTTAGTATAAGCAATCTTTGTACTAAATTTTTAAGTTCACGTATGTTGCCTGGCCAGTTGTAGTGTAGTAAAAGATTTTGCGCTGCAATGGCAAAATTACGGTACGGATAGTTTTCTTTTGAGCAATAAAAATCAATATAGTAGCGCAACAATTCAGGTACATCTTGCAGGTGCTCACGCAATGCGGGAATTCGTACTGCAACAACATTCAGTAAAAAATATAATTCATCATCAAAACGATTAGCCTTAACCTCGGCTTGTAGATCACTCTGCGTACCAACCATCACACGTACATCGAATTTTTGTGCATTAATACCGCCGAGGCGTCTATATTGTTTCTTTTGTAACAAATGAGACAAAAACTTTTGTCCCTGTGTATTAAGACTTGCCACATCACTGATGTAAATTGATCCACCTTTGCATAACTCAAATACGCCAGGGGTTATAACATCATTTTCTTCACTACCAAATAACTGTTTAGCTGATTCATGATTATTAAAATTATCCTCATTCAGTGCCATAAATCTTTTTGCGTTTCTAGTACTTAAAGAATGCACAAATTTAGCAAAAGATTTTTTGCCAACTCCTGTTTCACCTTTTATAATTAGAACGTTATCATGTACAGCTAGTTTTTTTGCTTGGTCACGTAAAGTTTGAATGGATAGGCTTGAGCCAATTGGCATTTCGATCAAATCATTTGCATCAGAAGTCTCTGCATTTTTTTCGCCAGCTTCTAATGCACGTTTAACACTTACTAATAACTTAGCCATGGTTAAAGGCTTCTCTATAAAATCATAAGCTCCGAGACGAGTCGCTTCTACTGCCGTTTCAACTGTGCCATGTCCAGACATCATCACTACTGGGCAATCAATACTGCCCGTTTTTTGCCAATCTTTTAGTAAACTAATCCCATCTTCTCCAGGCATCCAAATATCCAGCAACACTAAATCAGGTCGCTTGCTGTTGGCATGCTTTCTCGCCACTGCAGTATTTTCTGCAACACTTACTTTGTAACCTTCATCAACCAATATTTCTTGTACTAAATTACGAATATCGGGTTCATCATCTACAACTAATATGTTCTCTTGGCTCATGCTGCATCTCCTTGGCTGCGCACCCGAATTTCGCTGTGATTAATTGTGCCAGATGTAGCAGCGCTTAAAGGTATACGTATCTTAATGCGGGCACCCTTATTAGGTGCATTCTCTGCACGTATAGTACCGCCATGCTCTTCAACAATCTTCTTAACAATGGCTAGACCCAAACCATTACCGGTAGTTTTTGTAGTCACATAAGGCTCAAATAAGCGCTCTAATAAATCATTCGGAAAACCAGGGCCATCGTCCACTACCACTAAACTCACGAATGGCACGCCACTTATTTCAAAGCATCGCGTAGTAATTTGTACCTGCCCTTGTCTTTGACCTTCTTGCTGAGTGCTAGTAGGCATTGCCTCAAAGGCATTTTTTATAAGGTTATGCATTAATTGGCGTAGTCGAGTGCTGTCACCTAATATTAGCGGCGGATACTCATCAAACGATGTGCGCACCTCAAAGTTATGTGCATTATTTTGGTACAGCTCTACAACTTCAGAAATTAGTTTATTTAGATCCAATGGGCTTTTTTCAATTTGCGGTACACGTGCATAATCAGCAAAGTCGTTTACCATTTCTTTCATTGACTCTACTTGCTCAACAATTGTGGTGGTTGCACGATCCAAAATACTGCCTTCATGTTGATCGAGCTCGGGTAAAATTTTACGTCGCAAACGCTCAGCTGATAATTGAATAGGTGTTAATGGGTTTTTTATTTCGTGTGCTAAGCGACGCGCCACTTCACCCCAGGCAGAGTCGCGTTGTGCGCTAATCAGGTCAGTAATATCATCAAACACCAATGCATAACCACCAGTCTGTTCTTCGTCACCTGGAAGCCTAACACCACGACACATTAATATTTTGCTTTGAAACTTATTGCCTTGGCTACCCCCTAATAATTTAACTTCTGTTTGCCATTGAGACTCGCTGCCTTGCAGCATAGGTACAATCTGATCGCAAAAACTTTTTAAGTTTTCGTGCCCCATAGACAACTGAGCAACATCACGACCTATATATTCATTTATATCTGTGTTTAATATTTGTGATGCAGTTGCATTTGCGGTTTTAATTACTAGATTTTGGTCGAGACTAATCACACCAGAAGATAAGTTTTCTAAAATGGTTTGCAGATAGTTTCGTTGACTATCGATAAGACGCTGGCTTAACTTAGCTTTATCTCGCGCTAACGATAATCGTTCGGTCATTTGATTAAAGGATGCGATTAACATACCTAGGTCGTCGTTTCGTTCAATTGGAATTTTTTTGTGATACTGACCTTCTGCAACAGCCTTAGTGCCCTGCGCTAGATCCTTAATCGGTTCTACTAATCTACGTGCAGAATAAAATGCTGCCCACACAGCAAATAATATTCCTAGTAATAAAACTAGTGTAATTATCAACGCAAAATTTTGTTTCAAAGGTGTACGCAAATACACCAGCTCATTATATTTTCCAAAGCCCTCTTGCACACTTAATGCTAAGTCACTAATGCGATCTGAAATTGGATACAAAACCTGCACCATACGTTTTTGTGTTGTCGCACCCGTGGTACTCATAGGGAACACCAATCGCACATGCAATCCTGAATCTTTTATTGGATCCAAACCCACATAGGTTTCTCCTTGGCTGACCAGACGCATCACGGTTTCACCTGGTAATCGTGGAACCACCGCAGCTCCGACCTCGCCACCGGAGGCAATAATTCGACTACTGCGAGTAAATAAAACAATTTCAGCTGCGCCACTCCGACGTAACAAATCATTGATTACCAAAGGTGCATCTAAAGGGATTGTTTGTGATAATTCTTTAATCATCGGCTCTGTTTGTTGTCGTAGTTGCCGCATATGCAAATCTAAGGAAGAGCGGCTTAGATCTATAGAGTCTTGCAAAGCTTTTTCTACATCTGCATCAAACCAACTATCAACCCCTTCTTGTATAAGCCATATCGAAAAAGTGTATACAATACCCACGGGAACGATGGCAAGCACTACAAACATAAGAAGCAAACGCAACGTTAACCTTGAGCCAGGCTGACCTTTAATAACTTGCACCGCAAGTTTGTAAACATTTACAGCAATTAGAAGTATAAAAATAGCTAGCAATAGAACATTAAATGGAAACAACCAATAATGAAGTTGCTCAAAACTTGTTTCACTACGAGTGGCATCGGCGAGCAAATATAATGAGCCCATCAACAAGGCGAACAATAATATGATCGGCCATATGCGTGGAATGATTTGTTTTTCAAATGATTTTTTACTTACAGTGGCCATTGATACCACCCACTATCCAAGCGCCACTTAGGAGAAAAATAGCTTTTCATTCTTAAAGGTAAAGGCAATTCGCTACTTAGTAAACGCGAGCGTAATTGCACAACATAATTTTCTTGTTCTTTTAAATAATCTGTCTCAGCAATGTACATTGCTGAAACACTACCTTGCTTGCTTAATACAGATTCCAGATCTGGAAAACTAACACTCTCACCCGTTTCAAGATTTTCCAGAACATACTGCTTGCTGAGTATATGATATTTCAGCAAATGAGTTTTGACAGTCGTGATTATGACCTTGTCCCAAAGCCATTTTTGCAAAGCTACAATTTGTACCTCAACCTGAAACACCATAGGTATGCCATTAATCAGCGCTTCTCTCACTTCACTATTTAATTCATAAGCAATCTCAGCATCTAAGCGAAGTTCATCGTTGAGTTCAGCAATGTTTAAATAGTTAACTTCGATTGCAATGGTTCTAGCCTGCGCAGATTCACTAACGAAGGCGTACATAAGCGTAGTTATACTTATGACTAGTAGAACTGTGATGGCTCTTTTCTGCAATAAGATTAAATTCATGCAGATACCCTAAGTTGATTGCCAACAGGCTTAGCGGTAAAACATAGCTCACTAACATCATGAGCATTTATAAAATCTTGTGCACTAATAATTTTACCGCCCGAAAGTTGTATGGCAATCAGCTTTATAACTCCTTTTCCAGTAGCTACCTCAATACTTTGCTTATCTCTACTTAAGACAGAGCCGGGGAGTTTATCGATTTTTGTATTACTCACCTCTGCTTGCCAGATGCGTAGCCGCTGCTGTGCAAAGTAGGTATATGCAACAGGCCAGGAATTAAAGGCACGAATTTTACGTGCAATTTCAACTGCACTTAGATGCCAATCGATACATGCTTCCTGTTTAGTAATTTTTTTCGCATGACTAACTTGGCTTTCATCTTGAGGCTGAGTAATTAGCTTTCCGTCTTGAAGATTTTCTAGCACCTGCACAATTTCTGCCGAAGCTATTTTGGCAAGTCGGTCATGCAAACTTGATCCAGTGTCGGTTGCTTGAATTTCACATTCAAATTGTTGCAGCACCGGACCTGTATCCAAACCTTCTTCCATTTGCATAATGCTGATTCCAGTTTTTTGGTCGCCTGCAATAATCGAACGTTGAATGGGTGCTGCACCTCGCCACCTTGGCAATAAAGAAGCATGTATATTAATGCAACCCAATTTAGGTATATTCAATATAGTTTTTGGAAGTAATAAACCATATGCACTTACAAGCATGACATCAGCTCGCAGGCTTTCTATTTGTGCAAGTTGTTCTTGATTTAAACATTGTGGCTGAAAAACTGGAATGCTGGCGTCGACAGCCAATTGTTTTACAGGCCCATAGTTAATTTTTCGTCCTCGACCTGCGGGTCGATCTGGCTGTGTGAACACAGCAACCACATGATGTCTGCTCGCGATACATGCCTGTAGCGCAGACGCAGCAAAATCGGGCGTGCCTGCAAAGATAATTTTTAAAGCCTTACTCATAATACTTGGCGAATAACAAACTATGATGACGCATATCGCCAGACGCTAATCGTAAAGCAGCTGATTAAAATCAGGCCTTCAGATTATGTTGGCAGATTGTGGGGATGCATCGGACTCTAATGGATCAAGTTTTTTCATTTTGAGCATTTTCTTTTTTATACGCTGCATTTTTAGAGGGGATAAATAATCTACGAATAGTTTCCCATCTAAATGGTCCATTTCGTGTTGGATGCATACTGCAAGCAATCCATCAGCATCGAGAGTGATTTCGACCCCCTGCTCATCCAGAGCACGTACTGTGATGCTCTCTGCACGCTGCACATTTTCAAACACACCAGGTACAGACAAGCAGCCCTCCTGCATCTCTTCTTCACCATCTTCAGCGACTATTTCTGGGTTAATCAGACACACAGGCCTAGACTTATCCTCAGTTACATCCATCACTATAATCTGTTGCTGAATATTCACCTGGGTTGCAGCTAAACCAATGCCTGGGGCGTCATACATGGTCTCAAACATGTCTTTCACCGTCTGTCGGACCTGATCATTCACCTCATCGACTGGTGTCGCCTTTTTCCTCAACCTAGGGTCAGGAAAGTGTAAAATTTCTAAGAACGCCATTAAGTTACACAATAGTTATAAATTAATTTAGTATTGCCTTTTAAGCACTTGTATAAGGTACCCCTATACTTATAGGGTTATACTCTAGTTATAAAAGTATTGATGGCTAGTTTAGCAAAAAATCATCTATAACAACGGATTAAGGATCAATATGCTGGGGAAATACAACTATAACGGCACATATTTAACACTAATTGTCGCTAGTCTATTTGCAGTATTAGTAACAGCTTGTACTACCACACCTGAATCGACCAGTAGCGGTGGTGATACCAATATCGAAGTTGGCGAATCTGCCGTTGATATTGAAAACCCTGAATCACAAGCTTTACCTGCATCCGGTGAACCTCGTTTAGAAGACCTACCGGTATCACCCGAGCAACATAATGTTGAATTTAAGGCTTCAGCCCCAGAACAATACACCGTGGTACCTGGAGATACCTTATGGGATTTATCTAATCGATTTCTAGTCCAACCATGGTATTGGCCGGAGATTTGGTACCTAAATCCACAAATTAATAATCCTCACCTTATTTACCCTGGTGATGTAATTTCTATCTTTTATGTAGGTGGAAAACCATACTTAACGGTTGGAGATGGTCCAAGAGTAACTAAACTTTCACCTAAAGTGCGTGGAGAAGATATCGATGCGCAAGTATATGGCATCCCAATTCCAGCCATCCAGCAATTTATTATCCGCCCACGAGTGGTGAGCGAAGAAACTTTGGATAATGCACCTTATATCTTAAGTTCAATCGAAGAAAGGCTGGCATTTGGTGCTGGCGATCGTGTATATGCTCGCGGCTTCAACGGTGATCCACAAGGCCAGTACACCGTTTTCCGTAAAGGTGAAGCTCTATATGATCCGAAAACAGATGAGCTACTTGGCTTTGAAGCCATAATCGTTGGTGATGGTGAAATCATACGTGCAAATGACCCAGCCACCTTTGATTTAACCCAAACTAAGCGCGAAGCGTTACGTGGTGATCGTTTATTACCAGTTGATTTTAGTGAAGTAGACACAGAATTTGTTCCTCATGCGCCACCCGAAAATACTCATGGTCATGTGATTTCTTTATTTGATGCAATTAGCCAAGTCGGTACTTTCCAAGTCGTTGCCTTAAGTCTAGGTGAACGCAATGGAATTGAAAAAGGTCATGTGCTTGATATCAATCAGGCAGGTCGCGTGGTTGCAGATCCATTTGAAAAACCCGGCTCATTGGTAGATGTTGATCTACCGGAAGAAAGCGCCGGTCGCGCAATGGTATTTCGCACTTTTGAAAAAGTCAGCTATGCCCTAATAATGGAAACTTCAAGATCTATTCAGTATGGCGACTCGGCTACTAGCCCCTAAGCAACCAATAAAACCCTTCTTGCAGTAACTAATTATATTACACACAGGCGTTGGCTTTGTGTGTCTTTTCGTTTGCCTGTGTAAACCGTTAGAATTCTAATCTTGGGAAATCCTATTAATAACGACACATGCAACAATTCGATGCTTGGCTAACACTTATCCATGTAGACAAACTAGGACCGGTCACGCTACAAAAATTATTTGCGCATTTCCATTCTGCCGAAAATATCTTACAAGCCAGCCGTAGTGAACTGCAGGCACTCAAAATTAGTAACGCCATCATCGAAGGAATACACACACCTAATAAAGATGCTGTGCAACGCGACTTAGCTTGGCTTGAGCATGAAAACCATCATTTACTAACCATTCAAGACCCAGCATACCCTACATTACTAAAACAAATTTCAGATCCGCCCTGTGTTTTATACCTATTAGGAAAACCAGAGCTAGCGACAAGCTTATTGTCTGACCCACAACTTGGTATTGTTGGTAGCCGCAATGCCAGTGCTTATGGAAAAGAAATAGCCACTTCCTTTGCGCAAAAATTAGCAAACAGTGGCCTTGTTATAACAAGTGGTTTGGCAAGTGGTATAGATGGGGCAGCACATCGCGGTGCATTGCTATCCGAAATTGGAACTACTATTGCAGTTGCAGCTTGTGGTCTGAACCGTGTCTATCCTGCTGAGCACCGTAAACTTGCAGAAGAAATTTCGCAGCGTGGTTTGATCATATCCGAGTTTCCTATTGACACTTCTCCTATGCCAGGACATTTCCCACGACGTAATCGCATTATCAGCGGTTTGAGTTTAGGTACACTAGTGGTTGAAGCCTCAGTGAAAAGTGGTTCTTTAATTACTGCACGCTTAGCTATTGATCAATGTCGTGAAGTATTTGCCATTCCTGGATCCATTCATAATCCACTTTCTAAGGGCGGGCATAGCTTAATTCGTAACGGCGCCAAGCTGGTTGAGACAGTAGAAGATATTCTAGAAGAGCTCAATCACCAAATAGACCCAGACTCATTAAACAACCGCCATGAGTTGGTCACTAATAGTGAACAAAAAAGTGTATTAGATCCTCAGCATGAAAAAATATTAAATAGCATGGGTCATGAGCCGATAAGTATTGATACTTTGATTGAACGTAGCGGCCTAGGCGTAGAGATAGTGTCCTCTATCCTTTTGATTTTAGAACTGAATGATCAAGTTTCACATCATGGAAATGGCATATACATTCGCCGTAATTTCCTTTAATGACAATTGCTATAGTTTTAAATTTTGCACTAAAAACTTTTATCTCCAACGGTATTTCTGCTAAGAATAGCGTAACAGGCATTTACAAACACACCAGAAACGCGTAAAAGTTCGCCGCCATGGGTACTTAATTATTAGTACAGCCCTTTAATTTTTAATTGTTGCGTCACAAATGAGTAAAAATTTAGTTATCGTAGAGTCGCCGGCGAAGGCCAAAACTATTGAAAAATATCTTGGTAAAGATTTTGGTGTGCTCGCATCTTATGGTCATGTTCGTGATCTTGTACCAAAAGAAGGCGCAGTAGATCCTGAAAATGATTTTGAGATGAAATATGAAATCATCGAGAAAAATGAAAAGCATGTTAATGCGATTACTAAAGCACTAAAAAAATCTGAAGCTTTATATTTAGCCACAGACCCGGATCGCGAGGGCGAAGCTATTTCTTGGCATTTACATGAGTTACTTAAAGATCGCGGCTTACTTGAAGGCAAAGATGTGTACCGCGTGGTTTTTCATGAGATTACCAAAAATGCAGTGAAGAATGCCGTGGCGAATCCGCGCAAACTTTCGGATGACTTAATAAACGCACAACTTGCACGCCGCGCTTTAGATTATCTGGTTGGCTTTAATCTCTCCCCGCTACTCTGGAAAAAAATTAAGCGTGGTTTATCTGCTGGTCGCGTTCAAAGTCCAGCGTTACGCTTGCTATGCGAACGAGAAGCGGAGATTGAAAAATTTATTCCTCAAGAATACTGGACCATTGAGGGTGATTGCGAACAAGACAAACAAGAATTCTTATCCAAGCTATCTATATATAAAGATAACAAACTTAAACAGTTTGATATCAATAATGAAAAAGATGCCACCGAAGCTAAACAATTATTAGAAAAAAATGCTAATGGAAAGTTGGTTGTAAAAACGGTTGATAAAAAAGAACGTGTTCGCAACCCAGCCGCACCATTTATAACTTCAACTATGCAACAAGAAGCAGTGCGCAAGTTACGCTTTTCGGCACAAAAGGCTATGCGTGTTGCGCAACAATTATATGAAGGTATTGACTTAGGCGAAGGCGCAGTAGGTTTAATTACTTATATGCGTACCGACTCTGTGGTTCTAGCACAAGAAGCACTGGATGAATTACGTACTTTCATTGGCGATCGTTATGGTAAAAATAACCTGCCTAATGAAGTGCGGGTTTTCAAAACCAAATCTAAAAATGCACAAGAAGCACATGAAGCGATTCGTCCGACTTCATTCATGCGCACACCGGATGATGTTAAAAGCTTTTTAAGCACTGACCAATTGAAACTTTATACACTAATATGGAAACGTGCTGTAGCGAGTCAAATGATTCATGCGACACTAAATTTAGTAGCAGTAGAGTTTGAATGTGGTGAAGGCAATATATTCCGTGCTACAGGATCATCGATTAAAACACCGGGTTTCATGCAGCTATATTTGGAAGGCTCAGATGATAAAAAAGAAGAAGCTGACGAACGCATGTTACCTGCACTTGAAGTAGGTGAAAGCGTCAAACTTAATAAAATTCGTGCAGAACAACATTTTACTGAACCACCGCCAAGATTTACTGAAGCAAGTTTAGTTAAAACACTCGAAGAGTATGGCATCGGTAGACCATCAACTTACGCCAGCATTATTTCTACACTTCAATACAGAGAATACGCAGAAGTGGAAAGTCGTAGATTTACTCCAACGGAAATGGGTCGTATCGTAAATGACTTTCTTACCAAGCATTTTACTCAATATGTAGATTATGATTTTACCGCCCGCTTAGAAGATGATCTGGACGAAATCTCTCGCGGTGAAAAGGATTGGGTTCCGGTATTACATAAATTTTGGAAACCTTTTAATACTTTAGTAATTGATAAAGAAGAAAGTGTTACACGCGAAGAAGCCGTACAAGCAAGGGAGCTTGGAATCGACCCTAAGTCTGGTAAACCGGTTAGTGTACGTATGGGACGTTATGGGCCATTTGTTCAAATCGGCACCAGAGAAGATGAAGACAAGCCTAAATTTGCTGGATTGCTCCCTGGACAAAAAATGGCAGACATTACTTATGAACAGGCAATGGAACTCTTCAAGCTACCACGTGTTTTAGGGGAAACCGAAGAAGGTGAAGCGGTATCGGCGAGCATTGGACGATTTGGTCCATATGTTAAGTATGGTAGTAAATATGTTTCAATCAAAAAAGACAGTGGCGATGATCCATATACCATCAAGCTTAACCGCGCTTTGGAATTAGTAGCTGAGAAAAAGAAAGCCGACGCCGAGAAAGTTATTCAAGTATGGGAAGAAGAAGGTATACAAATTCTTAATGGTCGCTATGGGCCTTACGTTACTGATGGCAACAAGAATGTAAAAGTACCAAAAGAAACAGATCCTAAATCGCTTGACCTTGAAGAATGTCAAAAGATGATTGCTGAGGCACCTGAAAAGAAATGGGGCCGAAAAAAGAAAGCGGCACCTAAGAAAAAGGCTGCGGCAAAGAAGAAAGCTCCTGCCAAGAATAAGACAGCTACCAAAAAGAAAAAAGCCGCTAGCAAGAAAAAGAAATCTACTAAGAAAAAAGCTGCTACAAAGAAATCGAAAAAAGCCGGCGACGATAGTAGCTCTTCAGAGTAACTGTGTTTGCTAATCAAATAGCACAGGCTACTGCAATACTGCGCAGTGGTGGCATAATTGCTTATTCTACCGAAACCGTTTTAGGGCTTGGTTGTGATCCCAACAATGAGAATGCTGTAAATCGAATTCTCTGGCTAAAAAACCGTGCAGTTGAAAAGGGGTTGATTTTAATTGTCGCAGATATACAAGCTATGCAACAACACACACAAGCACTATCGGAAGCACAGATCAAACGAATAGTATCAACTGAGAACACCACATGGTTAGTACCAGCTCGCACAGACACACCTAAGTGGATTGTCGGGAAATTTGAAAATCTTGCAATTAGAATTACCACACACCCTACCGCACTTAAGCTATGCGCCTCAAACCAAAGCATTACATCTACCAGCGCTAATATTTCTGGTTATAAAACACTTAATAGCAGACAAGAAATTAGAGATTGGTTTGGGCCACACGTAGACTATGTAATTATAGGCAAACCAGGAACCGGCATACCAAGTGAAATACAAGACTTACTAAGTGGCGAAAAACTACGTAAATAAAATTATGCAGCCAGATATAACCAAAGTAAAAAATTATTTACTAAATTTACAGAATTGCTATTGTGAACAGTTAGAAGAACAAGATGGTTCTACTAGGTTCAAAGAGGACCATTGGGACCGGCCCGAAGGTGGTGGAGGTCGTACGCGCATTTTGCAAAATGGTGCAGTATTTGAACAAGCAGGAGTAGGCTTTTCACATGTATTTGGCGATGATCTCCCCCCCGCCGCCACAACCCAACGACCCGAGCTAGCCGGACGTAATTTCCAGGCTATGGGTGTGTCATTGGTAATTCATCCCAACAATCCATTTGTACCTACTTCACATTGCAATGTACGGTTCTTTATTGCAGAAAAAGAAAATGAACCTGCGGTCTGGTGGTTTGGTGGTGGTTTTGATCTCACTCCTTATTATGGTTTTAAAGAAGACGCAAAGTTTTGGCACCAAACTGCAAAACAAGCCTGTGATGAGGTCGACCCCGCTTTGTATCCAAAATTTAAAAAATGGTGCGATGAATATTTCTTTATTAAGCATCGCAACGAAGCACGAGGTGTCGGTGGTTTATTCTTTGATGACTACAATGAAGGTGGTTTCAAAAATAGTTATAGATTATTCAAAAGTATTGGCGATCATTTCCTCAAAGCTTACTTGCCAATCGTAGAACGTCGTAAAGATCATGCTTACAATGAAGAGCAGCGTAACTTTCAGCTCTACCGGCGTGGCCGATATGTAGAATTTAATCTGGTCTATGACCGTGGCACCTTATTTGGCTTACAGTCGGGTGGTCGTACTGAATCCATATTGATGTCTCTACCTCCACAGGTTCACTGGCAATATAACTGGCATCCAACATCTGGCAGTGATGAAGAAAAATTGTATACAGATTTTCTACCTGCTCAGGATTGGCTGGCTGATTGAGAAAAAACAATCACCATTAAGCCTATAGTTGATTCCGTTGGGTCTTGAGAGTCGCATACTTTAACGCCATAACTGGTCAAGCTTTGCTAAGATTCATAGCCTGATATTCTATACATATAAGAATAAACTCAATTTAATATTATGAGCAGTCGCTATCCAAAAACACGTATGCGCAGATTACGTGCCGATCGATTCTCTCGTGAACTTGTAAGTGAGAACCGTGTGCATGTGAGTGATTTGATCTATCCGGTATTTGTCATCGAAGGTAAACAACACCGGCAAGAAGTTGCATCCATGCCGGGTGTTGAACGATTGAGTATTGATGAACTGGTAAAAGATGCAGAGCTGTTACATAAACTTGGTGTGCCTTCCATTGCAATTTTTCCTGTCATTGAATCTGACAAGAAATCTGAACAGGCAGAAGAATCTTTTAACTCCAATGGCTTAGCACAACGTGCAATTGCAAAACTCAAAGCTCAAGTTCCTGAGCTAGGTGTCATCAGCGATGTAGCACTCGATCCATTTACTTCACATGGCCAAGATGGTTTGTTAGACAATAATGGTTATGTGCTAAACGATGAAACAGTTGATGTTCTAATTAAACAAGCTTTATCTCACGCCGAAGCAGGTGCCGATATTGTCGCACCTTCAGACATGATGGATGGACGCATCGGGGGCGTGCGTACAAATCTTGAAGAACAAGGCTTTCGAAATACAAAAATACTTGCTTACTCTGCCAAATATGCTTCTAACTTCTACGGTCCATTTCGTGATGCCGTAGGTTCTGCATCCAACTTAGCCGGTGGTAATAAATACACTTACCAAATGGACCCAGCTAATTCAGATGAAGCTATACGTGAAGTTGAATTAGATATTCACGAGGGTGCTGATATGGTCATGGTAAAACCAGGCATGCCTTATTTAGATATTGTTCGAAGAGTTAAAGATGAACTTAAAATGCCAACCTTCGTTTATCAAGTAAGTGGCGAATACAGCATGCTAAAAGCTGCGGCACAAAATGGTTGGTTAGATGAACAAGCTTGTGTGATGGAGTCTTTGCTATGCATTAAACGTGCGGGTGCGGATGCTATTCTTACGTATTATGCGAAAGATGTAGCCCAATGGCTTAAGAAATAGCTTGGTAAACTACTTTTGTGTCCACATCTGAAACCAACTCAAATATAGATCGATATGCAGTGATCGGTAATCCTATCGAACACAGCAAATCGCCTGACATTCATCTTTTGTTTGCCGATCAAACCGGTGAGCGTCTTAGCTATGAAAAAATACTCACTGATAAAGATAATTTTTCACAAGTAGTCACTAATTTTTTTACCAATGGAGGAAAAGGAATGAATGTAACGGTACCGTTTAAAAATGACGCTTGTGAATTTGTAGATGAACTTACCGAGTATGCAAAGCATGCGGGTGCAGTAAATACCATCTACAAAAATGAGAGCGGAAATTTCATTGGTGCGAATACAGATGGTATTGGTTTATTGCGAGATTTAAAAAAAATATTACGTTTACAGTTATTAAATAAAAAAATACTCGTTATCGGCGCGGGTGGTGCCACACAAGGAATCGTTGAACCATTATTAAATGAAAATCCAAGCGAGTTGATTATTGCTAACAGAACCGTGAGTAAAGCAGAAGCAATTACAGAACAATTTAAAAGTTTTGGCAAAATAAGTAGCTGTTCACTAACTGAAATCCCAAAGCATAGTTTCGATTTAGTAGTGCATGCCACCTCTGCAGGTCTGCAAGGGAATAATGTTGAACTACCAGTGGAGATAATTGGTTTAAATACTTGCTGCTATGATCTTTCATATAGCGATCAGGACACGCCTTTTATGCAATGGGCAAAAAATCACAATGCTGGAAAAGTAGTAGATGGCTTTGGTATGTTGCTAGAACAAGCTGCCGAAGCATTTTATTTATGGCGCGGTAAACGTCCCGATACAGGCATGGCGTATCATTATTTTCGTCCTGACGTAGCACAAAAACCCCATTTATAATTGAGCCCATTTACTGATAAACAATGATTCAGCACATCAAGAAACCTCCTATTGATGCGGATCGTTTAGTACTTTATGCAAAGCTAGTTCGACTAGATAAGCCTATAGGTATCTTATTGCTTTTATGGCCTACGCTTTGGGCATTGTTTATTGCCGCGGATGGTGTTCCAGACATTAAAATTCTCATCGTATTTATTCTTGGCGTAGTGTTAATGCGATCTGCAGGCTGCGCAATTAACGACTATGCCGATAGAAACATAGATCCGTTTGTAGTGCGCACTCAGCAACGCCCAGTAGCAAGTGGGCAGATTCATTCTAGTGAAGCACTAATCATTGCAGGTGTGCTCGCTTTAATTGCTTTTGCTCTTGCGCTTTTGTTTCTAAACAAACTCACTATTTACTTTGCGATTGGTGCAGCACTCCTAGCAGGTACCTATCCTTTCATGAAACGTTTTCATTTTTTACCGCAAGTACATCTAGGTATCGCCTTTGCCGTTTCAATTCCTATGGCATTTACTGCCATAACCAACGAGTACCCAACACCGGTTGCTTGGTTGTTGTTTACTACTGCCGTAATTTGGACAACGGCATATGACACCCTGTATGCCATGGTCGACCGTGAAGAAGATATAAAGATTGGTGTGAAATCTACCGCAATTTTATTTGGCCCAATGGACAAAGCTGCAATTGGTACGATGCAGTTTCTGGTTATTGTTTGTTTAGTTTTAATTGGCATAAATACGAAAATGAGCTGGATGTATTACGTAGGCATTGCAGCTGCATGTTTATTTTTCGTATACCAACAAATACTAATCAAACACCGTTTCCCAGATCGATGCTCTTATGCATTTTTGAATAATAATTATTTTGGCATGGTCGTATTTATCGGCATCTTTGCACATTACTGGTTTGCTAAATGACAGCTACGAGCACCATGAATTGTGGAAGTGTAGAAATTACAGGAGCAAATTTCTGCCGACCCAAAGGGGTGAGCACATGGAAGGACGAATAAAAGCAGTATCAAGAATGATGCGTTCAGATCAAATCTTTTTCAGAATGTCCGCTTTCAACACAAAGCGGGAGATTCCTAATAATTTCAAATAACAAATAAGAAGATGCAATGAACGAAAAGATTATCAGTCGTGTTCACTGGAGTTTCTGGGTAATCAGCATAGTCGGGCTGATCTTCAATATTATGGGTTGCCTAAATTACATCTCTCAGATGAATGCAGAGATGGTCGCTTCAATGCCTGATTCTGTTCGCGCGATAATAGAGAGTCGACCTGTATGGAGCACTGTAGCTTTTGCTATAGCAGTTTCCGGTGGTGCGCTTGGTGCAATTTTGCTCCTTATCAGAAAGTCGGTTGCGTACTATCTCTTTATCACATCACTGGTTGGTGCAGTAGTAGCGCAAATTCCTCTTCTTGGCTTGACCGACTCCCCCGCCGGAGTTTTGATCGGTGGTCTGAGTCAGCTGATAGTGACTGTGTTTTTGATTTGGTATTCAAAGTGGGCCAAGCGCAAAGGATGGATCAGCTAGTAACAACTCAAAATTTACAGTCATGTTTCGCACGAGTGTTCAGCATTGTTGGACTGTAATGTCGACTATTTGCCGAAAGCAGACATTCTCCTAAAAGAAAAGATTTGATCTGAACGCATCATTCTTGATACTGCTTTTATTCGTCCTTCCCTGTACTCACCCTAGCTATACACCAAACCCCTATTTCCTCAGCCCCAACCTTTTTCAAACACTTCGCTACTTCATTCACCGTATTCCCTGTTGTCATCACATCATCAACTATACAAACATGCTTGTTTTTCAAGATAGTTGAATCATCTTTTACTGAAAAAGCATCTTTAACGTTTTTATGTCTCTGCTTCGCAGGTAATTCCATTTGCACACTAGTATCACGATTTCGATATATTTCATCATATACAAGCCCACTACTTATTTCTTTACTGACGATACGAGCAATTTCTAACGCTTGGTTATAGCCTCGTTGTCGTAAACGTTTTTTATGCAGCGGTACTGGTACGATAATTTTAGGTATATCTACGCATTTATTTTCAATATGTTCTGTTAATAACTGAGCAAGCAATTTACCTAGATTGAGCTTATAGTTGAATTTAAATTGTGAGACTGCATCGCGTATAAATCCTTCGAATCGGAATGGTGTTTGTGCATAATCGAAATGGAGCTCACGATTACTACAAGCGCCACAAACCGGAGCATTGCCAGTTGGAAGTGGTAATGCACAACGTGCACAAGCGTATTGAACCCAAGATAGTCCTTGATAGCAACGCTCACATAGATCCATGCCATTATACCCAACATCATTGCAATGTAAGCAAACCTTGGGATAAATAAATGCACCTGCTTTTTTAAAAGCAGAAGCTATCAGTTGCGTCTTAGAAGTCACGCTTTTATTGACACCTCACTGCAAAAGATTAGACTTGCTGGCACTATTATCGTTAACCTTTATGGCAAAGCAAACCTATGCAATCTGAAACTATGCGCAATGACTGGAAGAAACATGAGGTCTTAGACCTATATCAACTGCCATTTAACGATTTACTGTATTTAGCACACCGTATTTTTCGTGAAAATCATGACCCTAATAAAGTCCAGGTCAGCACCTTACTATCGGTAAAAACAGGTTCCTGCTCTGAAGACTGTGCCTACTGTCCACAAAGTGGCCACTACGATACGGAGATTGAAAAAGAACGTTTATTGTCTCTAGATGAAGTGAAACAAAATGCAGAAACTGCCAGAGAAGCGGGGGCATCAAGATTTTGCATGGGAGCCGCTTGGCGCAACCCTTCGGATAAAAACTTAGATCAAGTTATTAAAATGATCGAAATTGTTAAAGACCTTGGTATGGAAACTTGTGTAACGATCGGTATGCTAACTGAACCACAAGCACAGAAATTAAAAATCGCAGGATTGGATTATTACAACCACAACCTGGACACCTCTCCAGAGTTTTATGGCAGCGTAATTACGACCCGTACTTACCAAGATCGTTTAGATACCTTAGAGCATGTGCGCAATTCTGGCATAAATGTTTGCAGTGGTGGCATTTTAGGCATGGGAGAATCTCGCGAAGATCGAGCGGGATTGTTATTACAACTTGCTAATCTGCCTCAACACCCTGAGTCCGTGCCGATTAATATGTTAATAAAAATCAAAGGCACGCCACTTGAAAACGTAGACGACCTTGATCCGTTTGAATTCATTCGCACCATTGCGATTGCACGCATCTTAATGCCTAAAACCTATGTGCGTTTATCCGCTGGACGCGAAGAAATGAATGAGCAAACCCAAGCACTGTGTTTCTTTGCTGGCGCAAATTCTATTTTTTATGGTGAGACTTTGTTAACTGCTAAAAATCCGGCTACTGAAAAAGATAGGGCTTTATTTAACAAGCTTGGTATCGAAGCTGATAAGGTTAACTCAACTCTTAGTACCGAGCTAAACCGTGATATTGGATCAACAGTGGCTCCTGAACATGGGCATGAACAAACGGTTGTTATTAATTAAAAGCACACACAAACTATGGACCATCTAGCAAAAGCGCTAGATCAACTTCGAGAAGATAATCTCTATCGAACCCGCAAACTAAATTCCACTGCACAAAATGTTGAGCCTATTATCAATGGACAAAAAGTTTTATCTTTTTGTAGTAATGATTATCTTGGGCTAGCGAATCATCCAAAAGTCATTGAACGCTTTGTTAACGCAGCTAACGAAAGTGGTGTGGGCTCTGGAGCATCACATCTAATAACAGGTCACCATGAAAGTCATAATGCTTTAGAAGAGGAATTAGCTGAATTTATTGGTTGTGAACAAGTGCTGCTGTTTTCTACGGGCTATATGGCAAATTTAGGTGTCGTAAGTTCATTAGCTACTCGCAACAGCTCAATTTTTGCTGACAAACTAAACCATGCCTCACTTAATGATGCTGCGTTGTTATCGCGTGCAAAATTAAGTCGTTATGCACATCAAGATATGGTTCAGTTAGAAAAAAATATTGCTATAAATAATAGTGTTAGCAAAATTATTTTAACGGACGGCGTATTTAGCATGGATGGAACTGTAGCTCCAGTTAAAACATTACAATTGATAGCAAATCAGCATGACGCAATACTTATAATCGATGATGCTCATGGTATAGGCGTACTTGGTAAACATGGCAAAGGCTGCACTGAAAATTTGTTATCTAATGACGAAATTTTAATTGGTACACTTGGCAAAGCATTTGGAACGTTTGGTGCTTTTGTAGCTGCGAAAAAAGAAACTATTGAGTGGATCATTCAAAAAGCGCATAGCTATATTTATACCACTGCCCTGCCTGTCGCAATTGCAGAAGCCACGCGAACCAGCCTACAACTTATTAATAGTGAAGCTTGGCGCAGAAAACATTTACAAGAATTAATTCAACATTTTCAAGATCGCTGTAAACAAACTGGTATTAAGGTTTCAGCTTCAAGTACACCCATTCAACCGATAATATTAGGTTCATCTGAAACCGCACTACATGTAAGTAAAAAACTTTTAGAGTCTGGAATACTTGTTCCCGCTATACGACCACCAACGGTTCCCAACAATACTGCAAGACTGAGAATTAGTTTTTCTGCAAATCATACAAAAGAGCAAATAGATCGACTTTTACTTGCTCTTGAACAATTAGTGACATAATTATTTTCAAGCTAATCAACTAGATATAGCGTCAATAAGTTTGCTTGCCTTTTCAAGTATTGCTGATTACAGTTCTTTCAGATTCTTATAACTATAATAATCTCAGGAGGATTTATGATGGGAATGGTAAGTGAATTTAAGGAATTCGTCATGAAGGGCAACATGATGGATATGGCTACCGGTATCATTATAGGTGCAGCAGTATCTGCAGTGGTTGGATCATTGGTCGATGACATCATCATGCCAATAGTTGGTTTATTTACTGGTGGTGTAGATTTCAGCACACTCGGTATGCCGCTTGGAGAGGGTGAAGGTGCGGCTATATTTGGCTATGGATCATTCATTCAAGCTTTGATCAACTTCTTAATTATTTCTTTTGTGATTTTCATGATAATTAAAGCAGTTAACAGCATGAAGAAAAAAGAAGAAGCTGCGCCAGCAGCACCACCAGAAGACGTTGTTTTGCTACGCGAGATCCGTGATAGCTTAAAGAAATAATTTCTTAGTATTATTAAAAACCTACACATTTTTTGTGTGGGTTTTTATGCTCACATGTTTAAGCTATAAGTCGCCCTAGAGGTGCCCTAGTTCAGCTAAAGACATCACATCGTTACCAATAATTAAATGGTCTAGCACTTTGATATCCATAAATGCCAATGCATCACGCAAAGTATGCGTAATCTGAATGTCTGACTGGCTAGGCTTACAATCACCTGACGTATAATTATGTGCAAGTATGACCGAATTAGCATTATGTTTTAGCGCTTGTTTGACAACTTCTCTTGGATGCACCTCAGCACTGTGTAAACTACCAACAAATAATTCTTCGAATTCAATAACTTGATTTTATTATCTAGAAATAAGCATGCAAACACTTCCTTTGCGTAATCACGCATGCGCATCAGTAAAAATCGTTTAGCATCCTCTGGATTCGATAGTGGCCCTTCGCGTCCAAGTGATTCACGCAAAAATCTGCGTGACATTTCAAGACAGGCTTGTATTTGGGCATACTTTGCTGAACCTAAACCCTTGGCTTGAGAAAATTTTTCAAATCAGTAGATAGTAGTTATGCAAACCACCAAACTCATTAAGTAAGTCGCGCGACAGATCCACTGCAGATTTACCCTTCACGCCAGTGCGCAAAAAAATTGCTAATAACTCAGCATCTGAAAGTACTTGTGCACCTTGCTCCAACAAGCGCTCACGTGGACGCTCCTCTTCTGGCCAATCAGATATCGCCATATCTGCCCCCTCACTTATTTTCTAAATAAACCGTAAACCCCTTATATTATATAGAGAAATTGCGGACCAAAGGACATAAGTCCTTGTTAAAACGTGCAAGGAATTAAACCCGCTTCACACCCATATTTGCTAGAATTAGTGACGATGTCTTTAGCTAATAAAAATATATTGCTTGGTATAAGCGGCGGAATTGCTGCATATAAAAGTGCGGAACTAGTGCGTGAATTAGTGCGTGATAATGCCAGCGTACGTGTGGTCATGACACGATCTGCCAAAGAGTTCATCACTCCTTTAACTTTTCAAGCCTTATCTGGTAACCCAGTTCTGACTGATGAATTTGAGCAGTCTGAATCCGCTAACGGCATGGACCATATAGCTATGGCTCGTTGGGCAGATGCAATACTCATCGCACCTGCAAGTGCGAATACAATTGCCAAATTAACTCATGGCGGTGCCGATGATTTACTCAGTACCACTTGCTTAGCAAGCAAAGCGCCAATTGCTCTCGCACCTGCAATGAATCAAGCCATGTGGGCCAACAGTGCGACTCAAGATAATGTCGAAATATTAAGTAAACGTGGATTGTTATTTTTTGGCCCTGCTGCTGGTTCACAAGCATGCGGTGATGTGGGTGAAGGCCGTATGTTTGAACCACATCAATTACTTCTTTCTTTAAGTAATTTATTTAATACCGGTGAACTCACGGGCATTAATGTGATGGTGACGGCTGGGCCTACTCGCGAACCGATAGACCCTGTGCGTTACATCAGTAATCACAGTTCAGGACGTATGGGTTATGCAATTGCAGAAGCAGCACATGATGCGGGCGCAAATGTGCAACTGATATCTGGACCCGTTTCCTTAGCAGCGCCTGAAGATATTGAGTATATCAGTGTATCGACAGCTCAAGAGATGTTTGATGCTGTACAGGCTGACATTGAAACGCAACAAATATTTATAAGCTGTGCCGCAGTTGCCGATTATCGACCGGTTGCTAAACAACCGGAGAAAATTAAAAAACTCCATGATGGCTTAACAGTAGAAATGGTGCGCAACCCTGACATAATTGCTGAAGTTGCTAAACTGAAAAGCAAGCCTTTTGTGGTTGGTTTTGCGGCAGAGACACGTGAACTTAAAAAATATGCACTGCAAAAATTAGAACGCAAACGCCTGGATATGATTGCCGGCAATGATGTCTCTGATACTAATATTGGTTTTGATAGTCCTGAAAATGCATTGGAGGTTTTCTGGGCAGGTGGACATTGCTCATTAGAGCGTGATACAAAAACAAAAATCGCGAGACGACTCATTGGGTTAATCGCAGAACGTTACGCAAACACAGATAAGAGAAGCAATGTCACAGTACTCAAAAACGCAAAAGACCGAAGTCAAAATACTCGATAGCCGAATCGGTAAAGAAATTCCGTTTCCCACTTATGCAACTTCCGGCTCCGCTGGAATGGATTTGCGCGCCTGTATCGATTCCGCAATTACGATTACCCCAGGAGAAACTATATTAATTCCTACCGGCATCTCTATTTATATTCAGGATCCCGGATTAGCTGCAACCATTTTGCCGCGCTCAGGTTTAGGACATAAACATGGCATCGTACTAGGTAATCTAGTAGGTCTAATAGACTCAGATTATCAAGGCCCACTAATGGTCTCGCTTTGGAATCGTGGCAATGAAGCATTTGAGGTAAGTATTGGTGACCGCATTGCTCAACTTGTTATTGTACCCATCGTGCAAACTGAATTTGAGGTTGTTGAAGAATTTACTGTATCGGATCGGGGTGAAGGTGGCTTCGGTCACACCGGAACTGTATAAATTTTGCTAATTTCTTAATCCACAAACACTTTTAATTAAAAAAATGAATATTGATCCCCATATTTTTCGTGCATATGATATTCGTGGTGTTGTTGAGACAGCATTAAAACCGGAAGTCGTAACATTGGTAGGCCAAGCTCTTGGTAGTCTTTACCCAAATAGTAAAACAGTTGTAGTTGGGCGCGATGGTCGAAATTCTAGTAAGCAATTAGCCGATAGTCTAAGCCAAGGTTTGAGAACTAGCGGTAGAGAAGTCATAGGTATTGGTGAAGTCCCAACACCTGTGCTGTATTACGCCACCCACAAACTCAACACTGGCGCAGGTGTAATGGTTACAGGCAGCCATAATCCTCCTGAATATAACGGTCTGAAAATGGTAATGGATGGCAAAACACTGCATGGCGATGATATTCAAGCAATCTACCAATGCATCATAAATAATGAACTTAAAACCGGTGCAGGAAATGTTAGGCAAGAAGATCTACTAGATACTTACATCTCAAGAATTTATGATGACGTAAAGCTTTCACGTTCACTGCGTATTGCTATCGACTGCGGTAATGGTGTTGCAGGGCCAGTAGCACTAACCTTATTTAAACAATTAGGTTGTGAAACATTTGATTTGTATTGCAATGTAGATGGAAATTTTCCTAACCATCACCCCAACCCAAGTGATCCAAAAAATCTTGAAGATCTAATTACCTGTGTACATAAAAACAAACTAGATCTAGGTTTAGCCTTCGATGGTGACGGTGATCGTGTAGGTGTGATTGACGATAAAGGCGAAGTGTTATGGGCTGATAGACAAATGATGTTATATGCGCGTGATGTCTTGTCGAGAAAACCTGGTGCAAAAATTATATTCGATGTGAAGTCATCTAGAAATTTAGCTACTGTTATTGAAGAGGCAGGTGGTGAAGCTATCATGTGGAAAACCGGCCACTCTTTTATTAAAAATAAAATGGCGGAAACCGGTGCTGAGTTAGCCGGTGAAATGAGTGGCCATATCTTTTTTAAAGAACGATGGTATGGTTTTGATGACGCACTTTATAGTGCTGCACGCCTGTTAGAAATAATTGCTAATCAAAACCTATCCAGTAGCGAACTCTTTGCGACCTTGCCAAATTCTTTAAGTACACCAGAAATTAATATTCATTTTAAAGAAGATGGTGCGCAACATAAGTTCATGCAAAAGTTTGCCAGTGTTGTAGATTTGCCGGATGCAAAAATTACCACTATTGATGGTATTCGTGCTGACTATAAAAATGGTTGGGGCCTAGTGCGAGCCTCAAACACCACACCATCTTTAGTAATTCGCTTTGAAGCAGATGATGAAAGTGTAATTGAGAGCATTAAAAATGATTTTCGTCAACAAATGTCCAAAACAGATTCAGATTTACAATTGCCATTTTAACTCGCTCATAAATAACTTAAATATCAATTCACTATGGAACCAAGCAGCGCTGAAACGATAGCGAGGGTTTTAACCGAAGCTCTACCATATATACAAAAGTTTTCTGGCAAAACCATCGTCATCAAGTATGGCGGTAATGCCATGGTGGACGAAAACTTAAAGAGTAGTTTTGCTCGCGACATGGTGTTGTTAAAACATGTGGGTATAAATCCAATTATCGTGCACGGTGGCGGTCCACAAATTGGCGAAACATTAAAAAAGTTTGGCAAACAAACTAAGTTTGTAGAGGGTATGCGTGTAACTGATAGTGAAACCATGGATGTGGTGGAAATGGTACTTGGTGGATTGGTTAATAAAGAAATTGTTCAATTAATTAATAATCATGGTGGTAAGGCAATTGGAATAACAGGCAAAGACGGTGGTTTACTCTATGCTAAACGCATGAAGATTACTCGTCATTCACCAGAATTAGATGCCCCAGAAATTATCGATTTAGGCCATGTGGGTGAAGTTACAGGTGTGAATCCTGCTTTATTAAACCTTCTTAAAGATGAACAATTTATACCCGTAATTGCGCCGATCGGCACTGGTGAAGAAGGTGAATCGTTAAATATCAATGCCGATTTTGTTGCTGGAAAAATTGCTACTGTTTTAGGGGCGGAGAAATTAATACTGCTTACTAATACGCCCGGTGTTAAAAAAGATGATAAACTCTTAACAGGACTTAAACATGCAGAGATCAAAAAACTGATCGAGAACAAGATTATAACGGATGGCATGCTGCCAAAAGTTAACTGCGCTTGGGATGCGATTTCTTCAGGTGTAAATACAGCACATATAATTGATGGTCGAGTACAGCATGCTGTATTGCTAGAATTATTTACTGATCAGGGTGTCGGAACTTTACTCAGCAGCTAGTTCAGGGTCTTTCAGCTCTAAGTAGCGATTAATATCACCAGCAAAACGTTTCTTAATTACTAGCTTTTCTCTTTCTTTAATCGCTAGAATATCTTCTACATTAGCAAGTTGTTCTTGATAGTGGTTGCGGCTTTTAACCAGCCATGGTGGAGCATTCTGGCCATTTGCTTTAAATCTTTGTTCTGATGAATTCAACTCATTAAGTTTTTTGGTAAACTTATTTTTACGCAACTTCGTAATTCGAATTGCTGACTCTACTGTTTCAATACGTTCATCTCGCACTAACTCAATATCTTCAACTGTTAGATACATAGCCATTAATACACGGTCTCTATGTTCGGCCTTTTCTATTTTTTTAAGCTTTTCTTCTTCCAGCTTTGCAAGACGTTGTTCTTCTTCTAACTCGCCAATGGTTTTAGGAGCAGGAATTGTTTTTACAACACGACCTGTTTCATTTAGTAGGTCCTGCTCACGTTGTGATTCAGTAGGAGGCAAACTATCGCTATAGTGAATCGTGCCATCATCGTCTACCCAGCGATAAAATTCAGCATGCACTGTATTCGCTGTGCTTAAGACTAGTATTAATAATAAATAGATTAATTGTTTAATTCGCAACATATAACTTATTGATATTTTTTACTTAGGAATATTTTATGGATAATTTTACTACCAAATTCTCAGTTCTCAGAGTCAAAATAGCTTATTTAATCGCTAAACTTTACTCACTCGTCATATAAGAAAAAGCTACTAGAATAAAGTGTTAACCCAATATAAAAACCTTTTTATTTATAAGGTATTTGATTGGTACTTTTTCATGTAGTTTTTCAGCTTAACTAAATGTTCTGTATACACATTGTTTGACTCGGCATAGGAGATAAGTTCACTTGCACTGGCAACCGAAATTACCGAGACGTTTAACTCTCGCTCAACTTGTTCTACTGCAGACAGACTAGATTCTGTTTCACGTGGCTGGCCTCGTTCTTGACGATCAAAAGCGATAACTACTCCAGCTAGTTGACCTTGGGTCTGTGCAATAATCTCGGCGGCCTCGTTTATAGCCGTACCTGCGGTAATGACATCATCAATAATAAGCACTTTACCTGTGAGCGGTGCACCTA
>JABDMD010000162.1 GCA_013001685.1 Gammaproteobacteria bacterium
CTTGGTAACCCTGTGATATTTAAGCAACGTCGACCAGGTTTGAATGGCCAGCCCTTTACGCTATATAAATTTAGAACCATGATAAATAGCGAGGGTGGTGTAACTTCTGATGCAGAGAGAATGACAAAGGTTGGTTCACTACTGCGTCATACTAGTCTGGATGAACTACCAACATTATGGAATGTTATACGTGGTGATATGAGTTTAGTAGGACCACGCCCTTTATTAATGGAATATCTGGATTTGTACACTGATGAACAAAAGCGAAGGCATAATGTGCGCCCAGGTATTACTGGTTGGGCTCAGGTCAATGGGAGAAATGCAATAAGCTGGGAAGAAAAATTTAAACTAGATGTTTGGTACGTTGATAACCATAGTTTTTACTTAGATGTTAAAATTTTATGTATGACGATTGTTTCAGTATTCAAATCAACTGATATCACGCAGGAAGGTCACGTGACGGCTGAAAAATTTCGAGGGTCAAAATGAAACCCAAATTATTGATTATAGGTGCAGGCGGCCATGGATTGGTGGTAGCAGATACTGCGCTGGAACAAGGATTATGGTCTGAAATTGCTTTTCTAGACGATGAGGTGAAAGGTGATGTGATAATAGCAAATTGCAAGGTTGTTGGTGTAACTGCTGAAGCGAGTAGTTTGCTTCATCAATATGAAGATTTGTTTGTTGCAATTGGTGATAACAAACGCCGCTTACAGTTAATTAAGGAACGGATGAGTGATGGTTTTAATATTCCTATTATTATACATCCGAGTTCAGTGGTTTCTGCCAATGCTGAAATCGGTTTGGGAAGCTTTATAGCTGCCAATTCTGTAGTAGGTGTGGGTGCTAAGTTAGGTAAGGGTTGCATTATTAATACCGGTGCCACAGTTGATCATGAAAATATATTGTCTGATGGTGTTCACGTTTCACCTGGCGCACATCTTGGAGGAAGGGTAAAAGTTGGCAACTGCAGTTGGATTGGAATTGGTGCAAGTGTGCGTGAACAAGTTTCTATTGGTAATGATGTAATCGTTGGGGCGGGAGCGGCCGTAGTGAGTAATGCGGAAGACAAGCAGCAAATGCTTGGTGTGCCAGCATGCAAGAAAGGGCCTTAAATTGAGAGCTATTTATAAACAAGAATTAGCAATCGAAGGTGGTGAATGTGTAGTTAATTCTGAATTACCGGTTTGGCCAAGTTATGAACAAGACGAAGTGGATGCTGTTCAAAATGTTCTTCAATCTGGCAGAGTAAATTACTGGACAGGAGATTTAGGTCGAAAATTTGAACAGCAATTTGCTACATATTTTGGCGTTAATTATGCTGTTGCGCTAGCAAATGGTAGTGTTGCGCTAGAACTTGCGCTTGAAGTATTAAATATCGGAGCAGGTGATGAGGTTATTGTTACACCTCGTACATTTATCGCAACAGTAAGTAGTATATGTCTAAAAGGGGCAACTCCAGTATTTGCAGATGTAGATTTAAACACTCAGAACATTACTGCTAATACAATACAAGCATGTATAACACCAAGAACAAAAGCGATTATGTTAGTTCATTTGGCAGGTTGGCCATGCGATATGCAGTCAATCATCGAAGTTGTAAAAGATAATGATCTAAAGTTAATTGAAGATTGTGCGCAAGCGCATGGCGCAAAATATAACGATAAATATGTAGGTTCATTTGGTGATGTGGCTACCTTTTCTTTTTGCCAAGACAAAATAATGACTACAGGTGGGGAAGGTGGAATGTTTGTAACAAACAATGAGTCAACGTGGCGTAAAGCATGGATGTATAAAGATCATGGAAAACATTATGAAAGTATGATGCAAAGATCGGTAAATGATAAAAGTAAATTTCAATGGGTGCATAACTCATTTGGTTCTAATCTTAGAATGACTGAGATGCAGGCAGCTATTGGTTTGCTGCAACTAAATAAGCTTGATGCATGGCTGGAACAAAGGCGCAAAAACGCAGATATACTAACTAACTGTTTTGCAAAAGTTCCAGCATTAAGAATTACGAAGCCAGGTAATAATATTGCTCATGCGTACTATAAATATTACGCTTTTATTCGTCCTTCTAAGCTAAAACCTGGTTGGAGTAGGGACAAGCTTATTCAAGCAATTAATGCGGAAGGTGTGCCATGTTATATGGGTAGTTGTAGTGAGGTGTACAAGGAAAAGGCTTTTGTAGATGCTGGTTTAAAGCCAGTTTCAGCCCTTATAAATGCTGAAGAATTAGGAAATACGAGTATAATGTTTAACATACATCCCACCTTAGAGTCTAGTGATATAGAAAAAGTATGTGCAGTAGTTGAAAAGGTTTTTTACTATGCTTCATATTTTTAAAAAATGAACTAGCCGTCTTTATTTAGATTTATCTAACCAGTAATTGAATTGAAATACACATCACTTTTGCTAAATCGTTGGTTTGCGTTATTACATGATATCGCATGGATTCCGATTGCTTTGCTTGCAGCCTATTGGATTAGGTTTAATTTAACCACAATACCTGAATATTATTGGCAAGGTGTATTTCGATTATTAATTCCTGCTCTGGTAATTCAAACGATCTGTTATTGGTATTTTGGTTTATATCGCGGCATTTGGAGATTTGCATCAATTCCGGATGTTTTGCAAATTACAAAAGCGGTAGTTGTTGGGACAGGTATAACGCTATTAAGCGTTTTTATTATTTACAGATTAGAAGCAGTTCCTCGCTCTATATTGGTGTTGTATCCATTGTTCTTGTTTTTAGGTTTAAGTGCGCCAAGGCTTGTGTATAGATGGATTAAAGATAAACATTTATATCTATCTCAATCTAAAGGCAAGCGGGTGCTTTTGGTAGGCGCGGGTCAGGCAGGTGAAATGCTGGTTAGAGATATGAGAAGAAAGGATGAATACTTGCCGATTGGGTTTTTGGATGATTCAAGTCAAAAGATTGGACGAGATATCCATGGTGTACGTGTACTTGATGGAATTGCAAATATTGAAAATGTATTAAAAGCCTACGAAATAGAATTAGTTATTGTTTGTATCAGGAATATAGATGTAACAAAAATGCGTAATATACTCAAGTCTTGTAACAATAAAAACATACAGTGCCAGACTATTCCATCTTTAACTGAGGCAAATGATGACAATGTAGATATTTCTCGATTGCGTGATGTAAGTATCGAAGATTTGTTGGGGCGTGAAACAATAAAACTTGACGATAGTGCGATTCAAGATTTGATTAAAGGCGAGTGTGTATTGGTTACAGGTGCTGGGGGGTCAATAGGCGCAGAGCTATGTCGTCAAACTTTGGCGCATCAGCCAAGAAAGTTAGTGTTACTGGAAAATAGTGAGTTTAATTTATACAGCATTACAAATAATTTAAACAGCATGAATGAAAATAATATAGAGGTGTTGCCACTTCTTTGCAGTGTGCGTGATATGAATGCGGTAGAAAAAGTTTTCAACGATCATAAGCCTGGTATAGTTTTACATGCTGCGGCTTATAAGCATGTTCCTATTATTGAAGATAACATAATTGAGGGTGTTAAAACAAATATTTTTGGTACTAAAAAAATTGCCGAAATAGCTGCAAAACATAAAGTTGAAAAATTTGTAATGGTTTCTACTGATAAAGCAGTTAACCCTACTAGTATGATGGGTGTAACAAAGCGCAGTGCCGAGATATTTTGCCAAATGTTGGATGCAAACTCGACGACTCAATTTATTACTACTAGGTTCGGGAATGTAGTGGACTCGGCAGGATCCGTTGTTCCTTTGTTTAGAGAACAGATAAATAATGGTGGTCCCGTTACGGTCACGCATAAAGATATCACACGCTATTTTATGAGTATTCCTGAGGCAGTTAGTTTAATTCTCCAAGCGGCTTCCATTGGGCAGGGTGGTGAGATTTTTGTTCTTGATATGGGTAAGCCGATTAAGATATATGATTTAGCAAGGCAAATGATACGATTATCTGGGAATGATCCTGAGCAAGATATTAAGATAGAAATTATTGGGCTTCGACCCGGTGAGAAGCTGTATGAGGAGTTGTTTCATGAAACTGAGGACTACACGGGCACGAAACACCCTAAAATTCTATTAGCTGAATCGCGAAAAGCCGACTGGGATAAATTTTCATTACAACTTGATGATCTAGCAGATGCGTGTGCTAAGAACGATGTTGAATTAATCATTACGTTATTAAAGGTAATAATTCCGGAATACCAAGCAAATCAAGCGTTTGCCACTGATGCTATAATGAAAACCGAAACTTACCCTGTTGTTCATTAAAGATAGCTAAATTCCCCAATTTTATATATTAGAAAAATATGAAGAAGGTTTTTGTAAAAACGCAAGGCTGTCAAATGAATGAGTATGATTCAGAAAAAATGCTGGATGTGCTCAATCATGAGTGTGGGATGCAAACTACCGAAGATGCAACAGAGGCGGATGTTTTATTGCTTAATACATGTTCAATACGAGAGAAAGCACAGGAGAAGGTTTTTTCTCAACTTGGTCAATGGAGAAAATTAAAAGAAACCAATCCTAATATACTAATTGGTGTCGGTGGCTGTGTTGCAAGTCAAGAAGGTGAGGCATTAGCTAAACGTTCTAGGCAGGTGGATGTTGTATTTGGTCCGCAAACTATCCACAGATTACCTGAATTATTTGAGCATGCTAAAGCTAGTAAAAAAGCAGTTGTAGATATAAGTTTTCCCGAAATAGAAAAGTTTGATTGTTTACCTAAACCAAGAGCCGATGGCCCAACTGCATTTGTGTCGATCATGGAAGGTTGCAGTAAATATTGCACTTATTGTGTTGTCCCTTATACAAGAGGCGAGGAGTTTAGTCGTCCACTTATAGATGTAATGAACGAAATTGAAGAATTGGCGCGCCAAGGTGTGCGTGAAATCACTTTGCTGGGCCAGAATGTAAATGGTTATCGAGGTTTAGACGAGAATAACGATATTGTAGATTTTTCTTTGCTTATTTATTTTGTAAGTAAAGTAGAAGGGGTAGAAAGAATTCGATATACCAGTTCGCACCCAATTGAATTTTCTGACAATCTTATCAATGCCTATGCAGAGGTTCCCGAGCTGGTAAATCATGTGCATTTACCAGTGCAAAGTGGCTCTGACCGTGTATTGGCGGGCATGAAACGCGGGCACACTGCATTAGAATTCAAGTCAATAATTAAAAAGTTACGCAAACAACGGCCTGATGTCAGTATCTCGTCTGATTTTATAATCGGTTTTCCTGGTGAATCGGACAAAGATTTTGAAGACACAATGAAGTTTGTTGAGGAGGTTGGCTTTGATCAATCTTATAGTTTTATTTACAGCCGTAGGCCAGGAACACCAGCAGCTTCATTAGAAGACGATGTTTTGCCTGAGGTAAAGAAAGACAGGTTGAGACGATTTCAACAACTAGTAAATAGTATGGCTGCACAATATTCGAAGGCTATGTTAGATACTGAGCAAGTTGTTTTGGTTGAAGGTTTGTCTAAAAAATCAGATCAAGAATATTCTGGTAGAACAGAAAACAATCGCGTGGTTAACTTTGAAGCGCCAGAAGATGTTATAGGAAAGTTTGTTCGGCTTAATATTACTGAAATTTTTTCAAATTCTTTGCGTGGCTATTACCTTGAAAC
>JABDMD010000164.1 GCA_013001685.1 Gammaproteobacteria bacterium
TTATCCAACCTTTACCACTACCACTGAATCGTGAAACATTTATACCTGCATTATTTAGTTCTTCCAAATACTCATCAGGCAAGTCATAACTTCCTAGTTCATCATATTGGAGATAAACATTAACTCCACGATTAACTGCATCAAGCAATGCGTTTTTAAATCTATTACCAATTACATCATCATTAATTTCGTAATACTGTGCCAGAATATATTCATTTGCATTATGAATTGCAGTAATTATTGAATCATATGTTTTCTTTCCATCTATCAATAGCTTTATATGATTTCCAGATGAAAAAGAATTCTTTGCTAATTTTTCTAGTACAGCTATCTCACCTTTATTTGTGTAAGTTCCATTTTCATTACTAAATCGTTCCATTGGCATAATAAGCTTTTCATAAATCGCTTTTGGCACTAACGCCATAAGTTCTCTCTCAAAATCCTGTAAGTATTCTCCATAGTCATAATATTTCACACGACCAAATGTCCAATAAAACGGCAATGTAAGATAAGGAATCGTTAATAAACTTACTGCCCATGCAGTAGACCCTTGCGATGTGCGTGAATGCATGATTGCATGATAGGCACTATATAATCCTAGAAGGTAACTAATAAAAATTAGAAAAGTGACTGAAATATTAAACCAGGATGAAGCCATATCGATGCTTTGATATTGATTAAATCGGTAACTTTAACTTTTTTATGTGAGGTGCACTATGCGAGATTATGAAGAGCAAAAAATTGTATACTTCAAAGAAGCTTATTTATCGGTTGAGAACTTGCTTTTGTAAGCCTATCAAACTATAAGAAAAAACCTAATTAATCGGTAGAAAAAAACAGTTTTTCTGCTCTTGAACTTTCTGTAATCATCCCTATTTATGATTTAGCGGAATAATACCGCTTTCTATTTTATGTTGTTTAACTTGAAAACTTACACGATGTGAGATGGGAGGTTAGTATGAACCTAAAAGACAAGCTCAATTCGTTATTCAAAAATTTCCGTGGCGGATTCAAGGCTCCTGCGGTAATGGTGGGCTTATTACTGGGGGCACTCAGTGTACAAGCCGGTACACTAGTGACTGAGCAATTTTCACAAAGCGGAAATCAGTCAGTGCTTGATGCCATATCCTTGGATCGAGATCCTGAGATTGATTACAACCCAGGATATCTCACCACGTGGCTCGACAGTCTACGACAAAACAACGAAAACTGTCAGTCCTACATGAACACTTGGAATTGGTTCACAAGCTGTGAGTCATCTACAAGTCAGGCAGATGCAAACGAAGAACAGTCACCATTCAATAATTTGAATGTAGACCAAAATAGCTAGGAGAGATGTATCTCAATACTTGTTTAATCAATCAACGTAAAGGAGGTCAAATCAAATGATTGAACCACACGGCATACATCCAGATTTTAATTCATTCAATGAGCGTATTAATACGTTGTTTAGTGAAAGTACACGTTCAAACTCTGATCTAGATACTGGCTCTACTTCTGAAAAGCTTGATGAAGAAGTAGATCAAATAGATTGGAAAAGAGAACTGTTTAATTTATTCAACAACCAATAAGGAGGTAACCCATGATGATACAACGTTACGACATTCACCCTGTATTAAATCGTTTACAAACCCAAATGAACGATTTACTTGAAGGAGCATTACATGAAGATCGTGATTCCAGCGCAGCGACTGCAGAGTGGACACCGCTAGTTGATATTTTAGAATATGATGATCGATTTGAGTTCTATGCCGATATGCCGGGTATTGCTGCCAATGCGATAGAAATTGGTTTAGAAAATAATGTCCTTACTGTTTCAGGTGAGCGCACAAAACTATTCACTGATGATGAAAAACGTCGATCTAAACTAGAACGTCCAGTGGGAAGATTCCATCGTCAGTTTGTGCTCCCGAATGTCGCCGATTCTGATGACATTACTGCAAGCAGTCACGATGGTGTGCTTCAAGTAATCATCAAGAAGAAAGAGCAAGCTAAAGCTCGCAAAATCGAAGTGCTACCTAAGCACTAATTAAACTTCCAACTCCTCCCTCCAAAGGCCGGTTTGTTTTATAATGGGTTGGCCTTCTTAAGTTATGACCGCTATTGGCCGAAAGCGGACATTCAAATGCATTTCAATCAAATGGAAAATATTACTTGAATCGCAACATTGTCATACATTGGTTTCGTCAAGATTTACGACTCGCTGATAGTTCATCTTTTTCTGCGGCCATAAGGCTTGGTGCTGTACTGCCAGTATATATATACGACGAACACAATGCTGGAGACCACCATATTGGGGCAGCGAGTCGTTGGTGGTTACATCACTCGTTAAATGCGCTGAATAAATCTCTAAATGGAAAATTATCTATTCATAAAGGGGATCCTAAAAAGATTCTAATTGATCTAGTCCAAGAACATAATGTGAAAGCAGTCTATTGGAACCGATGTTATGAACCTTGGCGGATTACAAGAGATGTAAAAATAAAAAAAGCATTAGAAGCGCATAACACAGAATCTCATAGTTTCAATGGATCATTGTTGTGGGAGCCGTGGGAGATACTTAAAAAAGATAACACTCCATATAAAGTATTTACGCCTTATTATAAAAAAGGGTGTTTAGAACTTAACCCTCCAAGAGAACCAGTATCCAAACCTTTAAAAATGGAATTGTACAATGAAAGTACTACTAAATTGTCAATTAATGATTTACGGCTCATACCAAAAATAAAGTGGTATAAAACTTTAGAGCCTCACTGGAATATAGGTGAAATAAGTGCAAAAGAAAGATTGTATGCGTTTATAGAAGATGAGCTCGTCAATTATAAACAAGGCCGAGATTTCCCGGCGCTAAAGAGTGTGTCTCGATTATCACCGCATCTACATTTTGGTGAAATATCGCCAAATCAAATATGGTATGCAGCTAAGTCTATTGAAGACAGTGATGATCAAGAGCACTTTCTAAGAGAATTAGGATGGCGAGAATTTTCATATCATCTCCTATATCACTTTCCAAGTTTGCCGAGGGATAACTTGCAGACCAAATTTGATAAATTTCCATGGGTTGAAAACGATGTGTATTTGCATAGCTGGCAAAGAGGTCAAACAGGTTATCCATTAGTAGATGCCGGCATGCGTGAACTTTGGCAAACGGGTTATATGCATAATCGTGTGCGAATGGTGGTGGGTTCATTTTTAGTCAAAAACTTATTATTGCACTGGCACCATGGCGAAAAATGGTTTTGGGATTGTTTAGTAGATGCGGATTTGGCTAGTAACAGTGCTAGTTGGCAATGGATTGCAGGTTGTGGTGCAGATGCTGCGCCGTACTTTCGCGTGTTTAATCCGACAACTCAAGGGCAGAAGTTTGATCCTAATGGAGAATACACAAAACGCTTTGTTCCAGAGTTAAGTGCAATGCCAAATAAGTATCTATTCAATCCGTGGGATGCGCCTAGAGAAGTTTTACAAGAAGCTGGAGTGAAGCTTGGTAAAGATTACCCTAAACCGATTGTAGATATAAAATTGTCTCGATTGCGCGCACTAGAAGCGTACCAATCTTTGAAACAATAATCCAAAACTATCTAGTGCTAATATCTAAAAAAATAATCCAAAAAACTAATCCACCATTTTTATTACTTTCAGCCACAGGAGAATGGGCCTTAGTATTGAAAGTCACTGAAACAAGTAACGGTTTAATGCTAGAAGTAGTGGAAAGTAATAATGGAGAATTCGTAACACGATCTATTAATTTAAATGAAGAACCGTTCTATGTGGGAGCAGATATTTGGGAGCTTGAATATGGCTCTGTATTAATGACATTAAATCATCAATCTCTATATGAGCACCCTGCACAAACATTATGGAAGCAATGGGTCATGCATAAAAACAAAGCATAGCAGACTTTGCTGCATGTAGTATTACTGGCAGTAAGGAGCTCTATAGTGCGTGACTTCGTTGTGCGATCCAACACTATGGTAATTATATTTCTTGAAAGTTATTTATGTCCGCTATTGGCCGAAAGCAGACATACAGAATTTAAAATAAGGGGAATCTTGGTTGGAAATCTCAAAACAAAATAGTTTAATGACTATTTACGACCCAAAGCGGGCATTATAAATCATCATCCTCTAAAAATGCTTCGAGAATTTGGAACAATCTCTACGGAAAATTCGATGGAATATTTCAGAACTAAATTTTAAAACACCATGTCAAAAATAAACACAGAGTTGCAAATTCTAAATTGCATAAATTCTGTGGATATTAGAACTTAACCATCAATATTTATAGGAGTAATAAATGTTAAATAGAGTCAAGATAATATCTGTTCCATCTTTTTTAGGAGTTGTAATTGCCATAAGTATTTTAGCAATCGGCCCTGTCAATGCCGAGCAGAACCCATTTCACAGCAACAGTCTATCTGAAGGGATGATACTTGCAGATAACCATGGTCATAGCAAAAAGGAAAAGTTCGGTAAAATGGATACAAATAATGATGCTGTAGTTAGTAAAGACGAGTTTTTAACTTATGCAGAAAATAAATTTTCTAAAAAAGATAAAGACAGTGATGGTGTGCTAACCAAAGAAGAAATGGAGGTAATGGTTCCACGTTAATTCATTAAATTACTGTAATACAATGCAGCATATTTTAATGGTGTTTCTACCATAAACTAAGGCGGGTTAAACTCGCCTTCTTTGTATTTAATAAAGGCAAATTTGAATTAAGATTATTGTTTATATTTATATAAATGAACGATCGCTATTGGCCGAAAGCGGACATTCATTAATTAAATAAACATATAAAATTAGGTTGGCATTTATAATGTCAGATAAACAATTTGAGTAATATAAAAACGTATTCAAGTTATTGAAAAGATGAATAAGATTTATAAACTAGTACAAATTAAATAATAATGAAAAAGAGGTTGTGATGAAAAGAGATACAATATTAATGGGAGCGGCCAACTTTGGTCCTGGTGCTGTAACGATCTGGGATGGTTTCAGAGCATGGTTCAATAAGAAGGGACTTCCATTTGAATATATCTTGTATAACACCTATGACCGTCAGATTTCAGAACTATTGCTTGGCCATATCGACGTCGCGTGGAACGATCCAGGAGGATGGATTCATACTCAGAGAACGGCAGAAAAAGAGGGTAGGAAAGCAGAGGCCCTAATTATGCGTGACGCTGATTTTGATGTTGCTAGCGTTCTCGCGGTTCGTTCTGACAGTAAATTCCAAAGCCTAGCTGACCTCAAAGGTGCAACCATTGCTGTAGGTAACTCCAATTCAGTTGAATCGACCATGCTACCTGTATTTGCAATGAAGGAAGCAGGTTTGGAACCTGGAAGAGATTACAAACTCCTCGTATATGGGTCTTCAGGTAACGGCTATCTGCCATGGATTATGGACGGCGAAGTAGCTGCGGCTAAAGCAGTAGCGGAAGGTAAGGCAGATGCAGCAGGCTTGTCAGAGGCCAACTATCAAGGATTCGGCAATGACGGTACATTTTCCGCTAACGACATGCGAGTACTAGAGTACACACCAAAATACGACCACTGTAATTTGACTTATCTCGAGTCACCCAACTCAGCACCGAGGGAACTGATCGATCGCATGACTGAACTCTTTCTTGAGATGTCCTACAACGATCCCGAATTGCAACCTTTTATGGAGTTAGAATACGTTAAGCAGTGGAAACCCGCACGAACGACGCATTATGAGTCCATTGATCGTGCTTGGGATTTTACCGAGTCGCTGGCTCGGGATATTTTGAAGCCTGCTGTATAAAGCAATAAAAAGTCTGGCATAACGAACGTTTTGAATGGAGTCTGGCCTAATTTGGTATGGGATCATCGCACTAATAATTGGATTAAGATTAGGCTAATCGATCCTTTTGGTGATCATGCTGCACCCTGGTACGCCTCGTGCAAGCATCGCTTAATGATCATCCCCAAACTACCGACGCAGTCTCTACCAATGTGCGCAGTTTTACTTTTTGGTCATCAATTCCGAGTTCGTTACCCTCGATGGAAGTTGCGAATCCACACTGTGGAGAGATGGCGAGGCGTTCCAACGGGCAGTACTTGGAGGCTTCCAGAATTCTCGCTC
>JABDMD010000172.1 GCA_013001685.1 Gammaproteobacteria bacterium
CGACGCATCTCAGTTACGACACCACGACCTAAATCATCATAAGCAGGATGATACGAGTGGATCCAATACCAAGCGTCTGCACCCATATACATCAAGCGTCCACCTTGTTGCGTATAGTTATGTAATGCATCTAATTGTGGACCACTGTTGTGCTCAGGATGTGAACCGGTAATTACGACGTTGTAATTCTCAAGTCTAGAAAGGCCATCGTAGGTTACATCTTCATCGGTAATGCAATCATAGTCGTAGCCCATTTCTTCAAGCCAATAGATCATGTGTAGATCTGCAGGGTACTGCCACGGCGCTTGCATTAAAAAGTGATCGTATTTCGGACGAATACTTAAGATGGGTCGTAAGCGTGATGATAAACATAAACCGCTACCATCAGTATGGGTGTCATAAATTGATCCACCATACTCACGGTGTTCACTTAAGAACATGTTTTGGTCTTGCATAATCGGTACACGATAAACTAACAACTCTGCACCACCTGCATTATTTGCAAGGTGTTCGTTTGCATATGCCATATAACTAATCGTAGGAACCATGTAGGCAATTTTTGCGGTTTCTTCGCCAATATGTGGAACTACCCAAAACGGTATGTAGTCTTCGTCACCGGCATCCGTGGTGAGTTTTGCAGCATAAAACTTACTGTCCATGCCTGCAGGCACATCCCACTCGAAATCAACATCCCAGCGTGCATCATCGACATCATCATCATGGAAATGAATCGCACCATATTCTTCAGGTGCGTGTTTCCAGTCAAAGTTGTGACCTGTGAAATTATGTCCAGTCATTGCTCGTGTGGGACAATTGACAATTTCTAAGTCATATAAATATGGACCGTGATCCACGCCTACCATGGTGTTAATACCATCCGAGAAATCCCACGAACCAACTATAGCTTCAGACAATGGACCTGTAGGGCCACTATGCCTTCGCTCGGTTAAACCTGGCTGAGCACCAAGTTTCATAGTTTCAATATCTTGTCGGCTTAATGCTTTTCTGCAAAGTCTTGGGCTATCAATTTTGCCATTGTAATGGCCTGTCATGATCATGCCTGCGGGGCGCGAAGCTTGCGCTTGGGGGTCTGAACTTGCGCCAGCAGCGTAAGCTGCTACCGCGAATGGAACACCTTCTGTGTGTTGAATTTTACCGCTAATTTTTTCTGTAACAGGTGGGATATCTGGATCTAAGGCATATTGGATTTGCGGCTCATGATAAAGCGTTGCCTTACCTGTTTTGGCATCAAACGTTGCGGCAACAAAATGCCATGCATGATCACGGATGGGGGCGCCTGTGGTAACTTTCTTGTTATTTATGCGTAATTCCAAACAACCATCTTCGTTAATAAATAATCCATAGCCTTTGCCATTGCACCATTTTGTCATTAAACCTTGTGCACCATGACGCCAATATTTTGGATGCGTCTTTGGTGTAGTCGGCCAAATCCAACATTGCATGGTAAAAGATTCAACTTGAAAGTGACTGAAGTCATCTGTGTAACCATACGAACCACTGTAGATAGTTTGTGGTCTACCTTTATATTCTCCGTTACATTTCGCAGATACTTTTTTTTCTATAAATCCTGGGCCACGTGGATTTGTGTCGCCGTGAATCATTTTTACGATTTGGCAATTATATTTTTTGGGTCCGTCACAGTTCACATGGAATTTAATTGTTTCTCCGGGATGGACGCCAAATTTATCAGCGTAACCCGTTAATCTCATTGCACACATATTGTGTTCTCCTCTTATAAATTATTATTTATTAAAGTGTGTAAGCCGTTATCTAGGTTACGGTCCAATGGTCATCTCTACGTTTCCAACCTTCGTTAAAGTGTTCGGGGTATCCATCTTCTTCATCTAATTCATCTAAACGCATTAAGAAAATATCGTGCTGTGGATCTTGTTCATTGTCGTACACTTTGTCATTTACAAAAGTTGGGGGTACACCTCTGATGCCTGATAGACGACCTATGCGCCATTCTTTTTCAACTTTGGTACAGATCACTACTAACTTCCCACCAAAATTCCCTGGCATGGCTGTACGCATGCGAATTAAAACTTTGTTTAGTAATGGGTCATCTTGAAATCCATCTGATACGACAGTGGTGTCTCCTGGAGTTTCACACTTCATGATGGTGCAGCCAGGTACACCCTTCATAGATTCGATACATTCCTTATGAGTTGCGATAAGTCTTTCGCGTTCGGGAGTTCCTTTTTTAGGTATTGATATCATTTTTATGCCTCCGCAAATTGCATGAGTTGTAGTGTTGGTTCAAAAATTGTTGAATTTAATAAGCTTGGTCCTCAGGTTTTGGGACGCCTATCTTGCATAAGCTGCCAAAATGTAATTATGAGCAAGTATGGCCAAAGGTCTACTGCCTTATGGCCATAAGTGAATCATACATTGACTTATAGGTCAATATGCGAGCTCTATGTATAGGTGGGTAAATTCTAAAGATCAGAACTTGTAGTTTGGGTAGCCATAAAGAAGCCTTTGTAAAACAATTTGAGCTGCTCAACAATTCGTCAGTTAGCTAACAATTAGAATGTAATTTAATCAGATAGATACTAGACGTAATTTATAATTTTCTTTAGCAAAATTATTAATCAGTTCGTATAATTTTTTTAAATAGTAAGGTGTTTATGAGCGAGCTCTTCTGTGAGTTCGCTGATCGGACCTTGAGCGACAATGCGTCCAATATCCATGATGATAAATAAGTCAGCTAATTTTTTAGCGATTTTTATGTGCTGCTCGGTCAAGATCAGTGTCATTCCCATGTCTTTATTTAAATGGTGTAAGGTATTTTGAATTTCTTCGACTATATTAGGTTGAATACCTTCCGTGGGTTCATCGAGTAATAAAACTTTTGGATCCGTTGCTAAGGCTCTTGCTACTGCAAGTTGTTGCTGCTGTCCGCCTGATAGTAGGCCCGCACGTTTATCAAGATTTTCTGCTAAATAGGGAAATAACTTTAGACAGGATTCAGGTAGGGTATTGGTTTTGTCATTACGTGCGAAGGTGCCAAGCACGATATTTTCTCGCACACTAAATTTTCCTAAGATTCTACGACCCTGCGGAACATAGCCTAATCCTGCATGCGCGCGCGCATGGGTGGGTTGATTAGCATAATCCTGATTATTAATTTTAAGTGAGCCAGTCATGCTCGTAGTGAGGCCCATAATGGTTTGTAGCAAGGTTGTTTTACCTACACCATTTCTGCCAAGAACACATAGGCATTGACCTTCTTGCATTGATATATTTACATTTTGAATGATTGGTGTCTTTCCATAATAGGAAGTAACGTTATTTAGTTCTAGCATGTTAGTGAATTCCTTCCGTACCGAGATAAACTTCTTTAACCATGGGGTGTTGTTCAATCTCAGATAAGGTTCCTTCTGCAAGCATACTTCCTTGATGCATTACTGAGATGACATCAGCAATACTGCGCACAAACGACATATCATGTTCTACGACGACTAAAGTGTGATCACCTTTTAATTCTTTAAAAATTTCAGAAGTCTTTTCAGTTTCTTGTTCAGTCATCCCAGCAGTGGGTTCATCCATAAGTAAAAGGCGAGGTTTCTGCATTAATACCATGCCAATTTCTAGCCACTGTGTTTCACCATGGGACAGGAAACCTGCAGTGTCATTGAGTCGATTACCGAGACCTGCTAATTCGACAATTTCATTGAAGTGTTTTCGACTACGATTTTTAGTAAATGGATTCATGTTTTGAAATGGGCCAATTTTGTCAGTCAGTGCCACTTCAAAATTTTCTCGTACAGTTAATTCCTTAAACACAGCAGGTACTTGAAATTTCCGGCCCACTCCTAAAACTGCAATATCTTTCTCAAGTAGCTTGCTAATATTTTTTCCATCAAAATGTACCGTTCCAGAAGTAAGCTTTTGTCGCCCAGTGATTAAATCTAAAGAAGTGGTTTTGCCTGCACCATTAGGCCCAATTAAACAACGGAGTTCACCTTGATTGACACTGAAATTAAACCCCTTAACAACAGAAAAATCGTTATAGGTTTTTGTAACTTCTTTAAGCTCAAGAATTGCCATTATGCTTTTTGCCCAGTTTCATTTTTAGTTCTATTATTGTTACCAGAAATTTTTCCTAATATTAATTCAAATAATCCTGCAAGTCCTTTTGGTAGGAATAGCACTACAATAACAAATACAACACCAAGAATGATCAGCCAGTGTTGCTGAAACTCGTCTCCTGCGTAACTCTGTCCGAGATTAATTAAAATTGCTCCAATCATGGCACCGAGTAATGAAGTGCGACCACCCACTGCAGCCCAAATCACCATGGAGATACTCAACATAATTTCCATTGAAGTGGGCGATACATATTGGGTCACCATGACC
>JABDMD010000186.1 GCA_013001685.1 Gammaproteobacteria bacterium
ATGTTAGCACCTATGCTGGCTACATAAATCGAAACGATAGTTGGACACCTTTTGCAATCATGATCAATCAACGTGTAAGTTTCAAATTCCGAGAAGAAGTTGCACTTGAATTGCTAAAGACACTATAACTATACAATCATACCAGCATCTTTTTAATATCCATTGCTATTGGATTTAACACATCATTGTCTGTCCAATAACTATTATGACTTAACGGGTTCCAGTTATTCAGTAAATTACCAACATTTACCGCATTATCTTCATTAACTTCATACTTATAACTTTCTTTAACATTCCGTGTAGAAATATTTTTTAATGGCCACCCTAATGGATCATCAGGGTCATAAAAGTTTTTCCATTTAAACGAATACCCTTTGCCACGCGAAGAAATCGCTTTTATTTTCCCGTGTGGTATACCTGCAAGGAAAATTGGAATATTACAACCTGTAAAATACAAAGCTTTTAAGTTCTTCATCCTTCTAAATTTATCTAAGTCTGAATTCGCTGGAGAATCTTCAAACCCTCCATCCCTCCATGCGCCCTGACTCGCTTCTTTTGATTGGGCATCCCAGATAAAATTTGAAATTACATGACACCCTAAGGAATGAGCAATTAAAACAATTTTGACATTAGAGCCAACAGCATCATAAGCCTTGTCCAAAACATCCAAAATACTATTTTGAACTTGTTCATAAGAACTACCTGGAAGCCATGCTCTACGCTCAAACCCCGCGGCATCTGAAAATCCATATAAAAGAAATTGCCTTAAACCAATCCAATCAATATCATCTTGCGCTTTAATCCTAGTAAATATGTCTTTTTGATGCTTTTGGAAAATATCTGCATAGTAAATAGAATCAAAATATATACTTAACCACTTACTTCCTACTTTTTTAGCCAGTTTTTTTTTAAAATTATCTGCATAGGTACGTGGAGTATCCCCCATACCATGAATAGCAAGCACTACCATTTTATATGCCATTTTAGTGACCTCGATATAAAAATTTAGAATTAATTACTTTAACGAGATTTATTATAACTAAATTAATGAATTTTCTAATTAAACAATATCATCAGCACAAAATGCACTTACTTAACTTAAATATTAAAATAAAACTTGAGTGTAAGTAGCTAAGTTAATTGAATATATACCGCTCATAAAAAAACCCGGTTGTGCCGGGCTTTTTTACTTAGGGAAGGGCTTAATATTTAGTGATGACGTTTAAGTTCAGTATCATGATAATAATCACGCTCTTTCATTAGTCGCCACATTCCTACTAATGTTAGTCCAACAACAACTAACTGTAATGCAATAATAAAAAATGCTTCCATTTCCAACTCCAGGCTTAGGTTAAAAACATCTCTCTCAAAAGAGACCCAACAGGGAATGTGTATTATCTATGTGATCTGCGTCACATTTTAGAGTTGGAGATAATCGGGTCTGAAGCTTAGACGAGCGGTAGTTTGCGTGGCTATGTTCTCTCCCATAGTAAGCAACGATTATTGGTTGGCATAGCGTAATCTTCGACAATAGACAGACCTTGCCCCTTTGCCAGCTGATCTAGATCTATAAAATCTCTCACTCCACTTAGTGTGTTTTGCTGTTTAAGATATTGGTCAAATCTCTTGTTACTCGGGCTTGTATGTGCCCCGTTATAGGAAAATGGCCCGTATACCAACAGCTTTCCCTGAGACTTCAACGCCTCTCCCACTCCGCGAAAGAACTGTTCCACCATGTCCCAAGACATAATATGCAGGCTATTGGCCGAGAATATTGCGTCTACAGCTGAGACTTTCCAGGGTTGGTCCAACACATCTAGTTTAATAGGTGGATTAAGGTTGCTAAGAGCCTCATCAGCCGCCCAACCTTGAATGCTAGATATATTTTCAGCCAGATCGCTAGGCTGCCAATTTAAGTGTTTTAAATGCTTGGCAAAATAAACCGCATGCTGTCCCGAGCCGCTACCGATTTCTAGTACTGTTTTACTGTCTTTAAATACTTCTTGTAGCACTTCTAAAATCGGTCCTTTATTTTGTTCACATGATTCAGAGTATTGTTTTATATTATACATGGACGTATAGTATGCCGGTTTTACACTAATGCATGGATGCTAGAGGTAGAGTAATGCCCGGTTTAATTACCGAGGAGTGAAAACTGGCCATTTACTTTTTAGTCTTTAAGGCTTCATTCTCAAACGTAATACCATCCCAACCCGTTTTCATAAAATTTCGAATATTCTGGTGATTATCACTATCAGGGTTTTGCAACACATCCTCATAATAAAACGCACCAAAACAAGCTAGTGCTTTTTCTTCACTAAGTTCATGTAATTTAGCAAATGCAAAGAGTTTGCATGAGCCTTCATTTTCACCAGCTTGGTTAACAAGCTCTCCATTCGTAAATGCCGTTGGTGAATAGAGATACGCTACTTCAATAACAGCCATAGTATCTTGAAATTCTATCGACTCAGGAGAGCTTTGAAGACTATCCAAAAATGCTTTTAACTGCATATAATTATTATTAGCCTTTTACATAGGACGGCGCTTCATTGTTCTTTACATCAGGATCTTTCTCGCCAGTTTCAAAAAAGTACACTACCGCCGCAAACGCTCCGATTATAATTCCAACAATTATGCTTTTCTTCATAAGCCTTAACTATTATTATTTAATGTAATAAGCTTATCGCATGCAGATCAAGATTCACTAGCTTCCATTTTCCATCCGGTTGCTTTTCATCATCTGCTTCACAGTAGTATACTTGACCTAAATCATTGATCACAGTGCAATATGCTTTGGTTGCATCATGCTTTTCAAAAAATAATAATTGGTTAATATCCACTCAAATAACCTCAATAATAGTTATATACTCAATATTGGGCCAAGTTAGCTTAATTCAAGCCCTTAACTTTCAGTTAGTAATTTCTTAACTGGTATTTGCTTGGTACGCTGAATAGATATGTAGCCTGCCACTAAAACCAATAATGGCGCTAGTATTAAACACAAGATTGCTGTTTTGCTATTAAATACAAACTCCCCTTCTATCAAGTAATTCGATAGAACAAAGCTGATTACAAGATTCAGCATATAAGCAATAACGCCCGCAATTAAACCTATCAAAAAAAACTGGGTGCGAAAAACTTTTTGCACTAGTTTCGTATTTGCGCCAACTGCTTTGAAAATCGCCGTACTGTAGGATCTATTTTTACGCAGAATCATCTCAATAGAGATAAACACCAATACACTAGCAAATAGAGCAAAATACAACACTGTTTCTACTGCATAGCTAATTTTTTGCGCAATGCCACGAATTCGATTTAATAAGAAATCAACATCAAAAAAGGTAGCACTGGGAAATTGTTTTACGAAATCACGTAATAGAGGGCGTTGCTGCTTATCAAGATGCAAACTTCCCATATAGGAAACGGGCAAACCATCTAACACCCCTGGGTAAAAGATCATATAAAAATTAGGAGTGAACGACTCCCACTCCACCGAACGTATACTGTTGACACTGGCCTCAACCACTTGTGTTTCTACGGTAAACGAAAGCTTATCTCCCAAATTAATATCAAGATTTTCTGCCAAGCCCTCTTCTACCGAAACAGTAGCTGTGTTTTTACCTTGACTCTCAGAATGCCAATCACCTAGAACTATCTTATTATCTTTCGGCAATTGCATATTCCAGGTAAGCGCTAGATCTCTGCCTAATGATTCATCCTGACGTTCAGTTTCTTTACTGGCGTATTCTCGAATTGGTTGACCGTTAACCGCACTTAAACGGCCGCGAACTACTGGATATAATGGACTATGCTCCAAACCTTGCTCACTTATTTTATTAATGAACGACTGTTTTTCATTTTCGAATAAATTAATGGCAAAAATATTTGGTGCATTATCGGGTACTTTAGATTGCCAAGAGGCAACCAAATCATCTCGTATAGTAGAAATAAGCGCTAACGAGAAAAAGGTTATAGCGATGGCAACAACTTGCACTACTACCATACGTCGATTGGCATTTAAACTTCTAGCGGTAAGTTTAGTCGAGACGCTTTTAGTTTCACTGCGCTTTGCAAACCAATTTATAAAGAATCTGGTAAAAAAGTATGCAAGCAAGACGAATATAAATAACACCGCAATGATATAAATGCTAATCATCACTTCTTGCGTTCCGATATAAATGATTACAGACAAACCAAGTAACATCGCTATCACAGTAAACAGAATAGGATGCTGTTGTGTTTCTAGGCGATTAAGCAACAACTTTGGTGCTGTATGTAAAAGCTTATTTAAGAATGGCCATGCAAAGCTAGCGACGACGACAAGTGCTGTAAATATACTCAGTAAGTAAGGTTTAATACTTGCGGATGGTAGTGTTTCAGGAATCAGCTCTCCCAGACTTCTTAATATAAATATATGTGCGATGCCACCTAGTACTAGACCAATTATTATTGCGATCAAACTAAACACCACAAAAGGCACAATTACTGCAGAAATCATTCTTTTTCCTTGAAGCCCTAAGCAACGTAATAGCGCATACTGATAGGTCATTTCATTAGCATATTGATAGCTTACTAATGCGGCCGCAACCGCCCCAAGTAACACTGCAATAAGTGCTGTTATGTGCAAAAATCGATAGGCTCGATTCAGTGTATTTGCCAGTGTCTGATTTGCGGCATCAATAGTTATGAATTCTTGATTCAGCTGCAAACTAGATGAAAGCATTTCTTGCAAATCATCCAACTTTGACTCTTCACCTGCAAAAAGGTAACGGAATTTTACACGGCTACCTGGACGTACTATTTTTGTTGCCTCTACATCTTCCCAGTTCATCATAATCCGTGGAGTAAAACTGTAAAAACTATTACCTCGATCTGGTTCGTAGACCAAAACCTTAGTAATTTTGAAAGCATTTTCACCTACATTAACGCTTTGATTTAGCTCTAGACCTAATTCGTTCAGTACTCTGTCTTCTACCCACACCTCTCCCCTTGCCGGCACTTCCTGTATGGCATGCAATTCGCCATAGAGCTGATTGGACACCTGTAATTCGCCCAATAAAGGGTAGCCATTGGATACTGCTTTAACACTTGATAGCAAAAAGTCTTCGTTCCCATTTGCACTGGCATTAGCCATAGTTTGGAAAGTTAACGTTTTGGCATGGCTTAAAGAAAATGTTTTTATAATTCCCTTTTGCTCATCACTTAGATCTGTAGTGGACTGAAGCACTAGATCCGCTGCGATTACTTCTTTAGCTTGACTATTAAATAACTGCTCTAACCGATCCCCTAGTAGCGTGATACTAAAGGTAACTGCACAAGCAACAGCTACTGCTACACAAAATAACCGCATTGAAGCTTGGCGTAGCTGTCTGATTAGAAGTTTGTTATAGAAAGTAAACATCTTTATATTTTTTGAAGCCTGCCTTGCTCAAGTCGGAAACAAGTGTCACAACGCCGAGTTAAAGATTCATCATGAGTTACCAAAATTAATGATGTACCTTGCTCTTGGTTTAGTTCAAACAGTAAATCAATGATTTTACTCCCGGTATTGCTATCTAAATTTCCAGTTGGTTCGTCCGCCAGCAATAATGGCGGAGTGGTAGAAAATGCACGTGCAATGGCTACCCGTTGTTGCTCACCTCCAGATAACGTAGTAGGAAAATGATTATTCCGATGACTCATACCAACGCGCTTAAGCAATGAGGCTGCTTTCTCATTAGCATGTTTATCATCATTAATTTCTAGCGGCAGCATTACATTCTCAAGTGCAGTAAAACCAGGCAATAGATGAAAGGCCTGGAACACAAAGCCAACATATTGATTACGTAGTGCAGCTCGTTCGTCTTCACTCAAAATTTCAAGCTTGTGATGGAACAATTCGATACTTCCCGTGGTCGGAGTATCAAGACCTGCTAACATGCTTAACAAAGTTGTTTTACCTGAACCAGATTGGCCAATTACAGCTACCGTCTCCGCTCCATCAACTTGAAGATTAACTTCTTCCAGTATTGTAATTAGCCCTTCTTCAGTCGAGACATTTTTGCTAACTTGTTTGCAACGAATAACAGATGAACTAGAAATGATATTTCTCCGTATTGTAGTTATTTCTTTCCTAACTGCTTTTAGTCTTTGCCATGCCAAAGACAATACAATCTTGGTATTAGGTGACAGCCTAAGTGCTGCCTATGGCATTGAGATTGAACATGGCTGGGTCAATCTATTGCGTAATCGTTTAGATAACTATAGCGAAGACAAGCAATGGAATGTAGTCAATGCGTCCGTTAGTGGTGAAACTACCTCAGGAGGACTAGCACGTCTGCCTGCCTTGATAGATCAATACCAGCCTGTACTGTGCATTATTGAGCTCGGAGCCAATAATGGCTTAAGGGGCCAATCCACCTCACTTATGCAGAGTAATTTAGACCAAATGGTAAAACACTGCGATACCGCTGGCACGTCTTTGCTCCTAGGCATAAAACTCCCACCTAATTATGGAGATAAATACACTCATGCTTTTCATCAAATATATATAGATGTTGCTAATGAAAATGAAATTTCATTAGTACCTTTTTTACTTGATGGCATTGCTCTGCAAGATAAGTTTTTACAAGCTGATAGGCTACATCCCACTGTTGAAGCACAGCCAATTATTCTAGATAACATATGGCCAACTTTATGCAAAGTATTGGAATCACTTTAAGATGAATTGGTCAGTTTATATCATAGAGGCAGACGACCGATCTTACTACACTGGTATTACTACAGATCTTAATAAACGTTTTCAAAAACATTTGAGTGGTAATGGTGCAAAATATTTTAATGGTCGATCTCCCATTAAAATCGTATATACAGAAAATGAACATACTCGCAGCAGTGCAAGTAAACGCGAAGCTGAAATTAAAAAGCTAAGTCGAAACGAAAAAAAATTGCTAATAGATGCTAGTTAACTGTTTTGAATAGCCCAAGTAACATCTAAAGCTTGGCGATTTTGCCAAACATCATGTACACGAAAAATATTTACTCCTGCTATAACCCCCAGTGCGGAAGTTGCACAGGTTGCAGGCATCCGTTCTCTCGGGTCTTCTTGATTAGAAATCTCGCCCATGAAACGTTTGCGACTAGTACCCAGCAATACAGGGTAACCTAACTCTACTATTTGCTTGAGGTCTCGCAACAACTCTAAATTATGCTGAGTTCGCTTACCAAACCCTATACCTGGATCAAGAATGATATTAGCTTTATCAACTCCTAGACTTTCTGCATGTTTAGCACGTGCAAGCAAATACTCTGACACCTCTAGTGTTACATTTTCATAGCTTGGGTTATCTTGCATATTTCCAGGCTCTCCCTGCATATGCATTAAGCAAATTGGTACGTTGGAATTCATTGCAAGTTTTAGTAAAGATTCATCTTCACGTCCTGCACTCACATCATTCAACATCGTAGCACCTGCATCTAATGCCACTTTTGCTACTTCTGATAGAGTTGTATCGATACTAATATGAATATGTTTAGGCAGTTCCTTATGTAATCCCGCTATCACATCCAACACTCTTCTTTTTTGTTCTGTAGCATCAATGCGCCCTGCACCAGGTCGAGTAGACTCACCACCAATATCAATAATATCTGCACCCTGCTCGACCATTTCCATACCACGGGTAATGGCATCTCTAGAGGATGGATACATACCACCATCAGAAAAACTGTCTGGAGTTACGTTCAAAACTCCCATTAACAAAGGTTTTGAATAATCAAGTTGCATATTAGTCATCACTAATTTTTAGAATATGGTATCACTTTTATACTACTTCCCACTTCTATACTCATGAGATCTTCACCCATATGAACCTCACCTTCATATGCAATAGTTACTTGCTTTAATACCTCGTCTTCAGACATACCTACTACTATTATATGCGTCATAACCGCGGTACGTGGTTTTATACTGCTTAACACTTTTACTAGTTGCTCAGGATTGGTGTGATAACGTTGGATTTTTTGCAAGCGTGGATTTTTCTCGAGAATTTTATGATCGACTGACATAATTTCATGCACCAAAAGATCTATACCTACAGAGTGATCAACAAGACTCTGCGAATAACTTGTATCACCAGAAATAACTACTGAACGCTCGCCAAAGTCAATGCGGTAACCATATGCAGGGGCAACAGGTCTATGGTCTACCAGAAATGCCGTCACTTTAATGCCATTTTCAGAATAAATGACTCCTGGTTCAATATCATTAGTGACTACCGCACCAGCATTAATGCCTAGCCCTGAATATTGATTACGTAGTTGTACATCATACGCATAGGCTTGGCTTAAGTGATCAACAAAAGATTTTGTGCCATTTGGCCCATAAATATTTAATGGCGAAGGCCGTTGATAAATCCAGCCCGTAAGCCAGACATCATCTAACGCAGAAATATGATCGGAGTGAAGGTGGGTGAGAAATATTTGTTGTATATCGGATATACGAATATCGAGTTGCTGCAAACGTTGCACCACACCCCGACCCGAGTCGAAAAGTAAATATTTACCACCTACTTCGACTAATACTGCAGGACCATTACGATCTACACTGGGACGTGGACTACCTGTGCCCAGCAAAGTCACTTTTATGAAATCCGCATTACATGCAGCTGCATACAAAACCATGGCTAAAACAAAAAATGATTTTTTAATCAATTTCATACAATCACCAATTTACATAAATTTTGCTTTGTTTAGTTTTACTTGCTTTATTTTTCAACACGCAGAACAGCGAGAAATGCCTCTTGTGGAATCTCTACTCTGCCGATCTGTTTCATGCGTTTTTTACCCGCTTTCTGTTTCTCTAACAGCTTTTTCTTTCTGGTGATATCACCGCCGTAACACTTAGCAGTAACATTCTTACGCAAAGCTTTAGTCGTTGTCCTAGCAATCACTTTTGAACCAATCGCTGCCTGAATCGCTACATCGTACATTTGCCTTGGAATAATTTCTTTCATTTTAACTGCAAGGTCTCGACCAAATGTAGCAGCTTGATCTTTATGCACAATTAACGAAAGTGCATCTACACGCTCACCATTAATTAGTGTATCTAATTTCACTAATGGCGCAGCTTGAAATTTAGCATGGTGATAATCAAATGAGGCATAGCCACGACTTACTGACTTTAGCCGATCGAAAAAATCTAATACCACTTCACTTAGTGGTAACTCAAAATTAATCGCAACTTGATTACCATGATAATTAAGGCTTTTCTGTACACCACGTTTTTCAATACATAAAGTAATAACATTACCTACATATTCATGTGGCACCAATATAGAGGCATGAATAATAGGTTCATGTATCTCTTTTATCTTACTGGTTTCAGGCAAGTCTGAAGGATTATGAATTTGTTTAACTTCCCCATCTGAAGTGTGCACTTCATAAATTACAGTTGGCGCGGTAGTAATAAGATCTAAAAAATATTCACGCTCGAGACGCTCTTGCACTATCTCCATATGCAGCATTCCAAGGAAACCACACCGAAACCCAAAACCTAAAGCATCCGAGGACTCTGGCTCAAAACTAAAAGCAGAATCATTCAAACTGAGTTTATCTAAAGCATCACGGAAGGATTCATAATCATCAGAGTTAACTGGAAACACACCGGCAAATACATTTGGCTGCACTTCTTTAAAACCGCTAAGTGCTTGCTCTGCCGGATTAGATGTATCCGTAAAAGTGTCACCAACTTTGGCAGCAGTGATGTCTTTAATTCCGCAAATAATGTAGCCCACTTGCCCTGTCTTTAAACTTTCACTTTCTTTTCGCTTAGGGGTGAATACACCAACCTTCTCAACCTGATGGCTTCGTCCCGTGGACATCGCGGTAATCTTTTGTTTAGGTTTTATTTCACCTTGCATAACACGAACTAAGGATATGACACCTACATAACTATCAAACCAGGAATCTACTATTAGGGCTTTTAAAGGGGCATCTACTTCACCAACCGGCGCAGGAAAGCGTTGCACGATTGCCTCAAGGGCTTCTTCTACACCAATGCCTGTTTTTGCACTAACCAGCAAAGGATCAGTAGCATCAATACCAATAACATCTTCTATTTCTTCAGCAACGCGATCAGGATCAGCAGAATCTAAATCCATTTTGTTTAAAATTGGCAGGATTTCTAGACCAAGGTCGATTGCGGTATAACAGTTTGCAACACTTTGCGCTTCCACACCTTGAGAAGCATCTACAACCAATAATGCACCTTCACATGCAGCCAATGAACGAGAGACCTCATAAGAGAAATCCACGTGCCCTGGAGTATCAATGATGTTTAGTTGATAGGTATGACCATCTTTAGCTTTGTAATCAAGCGATACACTCTGAGCTTTAATGGTAATACCTCGCTCGCGCTCTAGATCCATTGAATCTAGCACTTGCTCACTCATCTCACGCTCAGACAAGCCACCGCAGTGCTGAATAAACCGATCTGCTAGAGTAGATTTTCCGTGATCAATATGCGCAATGATAGAAAAGTTGCGAATTCGCTCCATAGAATAATGTAGGAGTTTTCCTTAAGACCTGTTTGAATTTCATACTATTAAATATCAGATCTAATTATCGCTTATTTTGAGTAACTTTTACTAACCTTTAATTTAATTTTCCAATAATTTATTAGCTCTTATCCCTTTCGGGCCCCTACTCTTTTTCGGGAACTCTCATTGCTAAAAACTCAGGTCCATGAGAACGCTGCACCAATATGGATATGAATTTCCCCTCAGGGAGATCATTCATCAGTTTTGTAAATGCCGAAACACTTTCAACCGGCTCACCATTAATCATTTGAATGACATCACCTTTGCGTATTCCGGCAGATTTAGCTGCTCCACTTTGTGCATCTAGCACTAGTAAGCCACTATTTTCCAGTTCTAGGTTCTCCAATTCTTCATCTGTTAATGGGCGCAGAACTAATCCAAAAACAGTATCTTCAGTTTCTTCTTCAGGAGCATCTTTACTTGCTAGTGACTGATTTTTTTCTGGCAATTGACCAATTTTTAACTTTATGTTTTTAGTCTTACCATCGCGCATTAATTTCAACTTAACCGTTTCGCCTACACGAGTACGTCCCACGAGAGGTGGTAGTGACGCAGAGTTTTTAACTTCTTTACCGTCATAACTAAGAATAATGTCACCCACCTGAATATCAGTATCTTGCGCAGGACTATCAGGCAATATCTTTGCAACCAATGCACCAGCTGGTTTTTCCATACCAAAGGACTCTGCAAGTTCACGCGTGACTTCCTGAATGTATACTCCTAACCAACCTCGTGACACATAGCCGTGGGTTTTTAATTGCTCAACTACATCCATAGCATCTTCAATTGGAATCGCGAACGATAAACCCATGAAACCACCAGATCGTGTATAGATTTGTGAATTAATACCGACAACGTTGCCATCAAGATCAAATAATGGACCACCTGAGTTACCGGGATTGATAGCAACATCAGTTTGAATAAATGGCACATAGTTTTCACTTGGAAGACTTCTGCCTTTTGCGCTGACAATTCCTGCTGTAACTGAAGCATCAAATCCAAACGGCGAACCAATCGCTAACACCCATTGCCCTACTTTTACCGCATCTGAATCACCAAGGTTTACACTTGGAAAATTGCTGCCTTCTAGTTTTAACAATGCTATATCGCTACGCGGGTCACTACCTATCATTTCAGCAACCAATTGTCTTCGATCGCTTAATTTAACGATAATTTCATCTGCACCTTTAACAACATGGTGATTAGTAATTACATAACCATCATCAGAAATAATAAACCCGGAGCCTAATGAACGTGAATTAAAAAATTCTTCACCACCATTACCGCCATGTTCTCCAAAGAATTTTTCAAAAAAATCTCCAAATGGACTACCTTCTGGAAGTTCAGGCATATCCATGCCAGGCGGCAAACCTCTTTTTACTTCAGTTTGCTTACTGGTACTGATATTAACAACGGCATCTGCATGCTCTTCAACCAATTCGGTAAAATCAGGCAAGTTGTATCGTGCTGCTGCATTCATTGAAGCAGTACAAATTAAAATTAAAAAACTAACTAATAAACCAGCAATAACATTCCTATTCTTCATTACCTACTCTCCGTTCTGGCTATATGATTTACTTAAATTATATTTTAATTAACTTGCTTAATAGAATTACTAATAAACAAGTAACAAAGGTATCTAGACATTTTGAAAACTGAAAAAGTTTAATCTAAATATTATTATTTTATTTACCAATCTATTTAAGAGGTGTGTAAGTAATAGATGAACCAATCATCTTTACTGTGCCTTGTGGCACTTCACCTACCACTGTAATTTGGTGCTGATTAAGGTCTCTAGCATAAGCATTAATAACACCTTGCTTATGTGCACCTTTATACATATGCCCTGGATCATCTACCTTACTAATAAATACAGAAACAGAAGCTAAGCCATCTGTAAGAACCATATGCTGAACAGGATTATTGCTAGCACTCATCAATCTTCTAGATACACTTTGCAACGAAAAACCTGGTGGGAGTTTTTCAACTTTCCAGGCCCGGTCGGGTTGCAGCTCACCATTAAGCTCAACACTTGCAGTTTTCCATGTGTAATCATTTAAATGCACACTTGGTTGAAATAAATTTTCGGGAACGGTTTCGCGCATGCGAAAACTAGTAAACATCATATTTTCGATAGCTTTACCGTTAACATCAAAGGTCTTAGATTCTAAAACCATTCCATGTTGAGCCTCTAAACAAAGCTCATGCCCATATCGAAGTTCATCTAAGGGTTCAAAACGAACCATCGTGCAATCATGTCCTGCAATTCTCGCCTGACCTACTTCGGTTAATTTATAATGAAAAGCCATTTCGTTTAAATTGGAAGGCAAAGAAGAAGGTAACCCGTGAGTTGCGCTGGCAGTTTCGATTACCACTAATTTATCACGTGGCCAAATACATGTAAGAACGTCCTGATCACGAATAACTTCCCGCGCATCACCGGTAAGTGAAACGAGTTTTTCGCGCACACCACTGTCAGAGTAACCATGCACAATGCTCATGGTCTCAACATTGCCGTTATGCATGAAAACAAAGGTGCCTTCGTAGTTACCTCTTTCCAGAGTTTGATTCATTTTGCTGAGCAATTGCTGCAAATCAGCCTCGACAGCAGAGGCATTAGCGGATACAGCAAAAAAGCTACACGTAATAAACAGTATTATGAGCATTCGTAGTAAGATCATTGGTAACTTAATCGTTTGTATCTATGTCGTCTTTTCCGTAACCAACAATCCTTACATGCGGAACTGATACACGTGGAGACGCATACTCAGCGTGATTCATAATGTAACTATTGAAACTTGCTGCTGCTTCAGGATTAGAAATAAAGTTCTGCAAATCCTCACTGCTTACGCGTTGAATGTCGCTCTCTTCTACTACACGATCTGCAACAATTGCAGTGGTTGTTGTTTCATTATTTGTTTGCACATAGTTTTGAAATGACACAAATGAAACTACAGCAACCGACGCCGCAATGGCTAAGCCTATCGCAGTTTTGAACCTACCCGAATCTTTAGCATGATATTCTTTTTCTATTTCGTTATCGCCATTAAACTCTGGCACTGACATTTCTTCATCAGTCAACTTACTCATTACATTATGAACAAAATTTGAGTTAAACGGTTTAGGCAACTCATCACGCATGGCATACCCAATCACATTATAGCGATACAAAGTTGAACGAAGTCCATCGTTTGACTTCATTTCTTTTAAGATTCGTTGTGTCTCAAATTCAGATATATCTTCATCTAAGACTCTTGATAATAACTCTTGACTTATTTCCTTCATAATAAAATCATTCCATGTAATCTAAGCAATTTTTCTAACTTATTTAACCTATTAGTGGCTTAAGATGTTTATCGATTGCTTCGCGTGCGCGAAATATCCTTGACCTAACCGTTCCAATCGGACATTCCATCACTAATGCAATTTCATCATAAGTCATTCCTTCTAACTCACGCAGTGTAATCGCAGTCTTCAAGTCCTCTGGCAATTCCTTTATCGCTCGATAGACTGTCTGCTCAATTTCACTAGTGAGTAGATTGCCTTCCGGCGTATCATACTCTTTCAATGCAATTGCTGATTCAATATGTTCAGCATCCTCTATATCCACTGCATATGCAGGTGTCTTGCGACTCTGCGACACGAGGTAGTTCTTCGCAGAATTTATAGCGATCCTATACAACCAAGTATAGAACGCGCTATCTCCCCTAAAATTCTTAAGCCCTCGATAAGCTTTGATAAAAGCTTCTTGCGCTACGTCTTGCGCATCGTCATTGTCTTTGACGAAGCGAGTTACCAAGTTCACCACCTTTAGGTGGTACTTAGTCACGAGCACGTCAAACGCGACTTTATCCCCTTTTTGAGCCCTCTTTACGAGCTCCTTATCGTTATTATTCTCGCCCATCAGGGCTTAACTCCTGTAAGTGCAGCCTTATATACTGGCTTGCTAACCATATGACACTGTTATTGGTGAAGAGTTCTACATCCCCTACTCTGGTGAGGATTCTACCGCTAAGTGGTGTAGTTTTGTTAACCAGATCACCCTTCTATGCCACAATAGGTCTCATTGGGCCAAAAGTGGACTAAAAAGTTGCTCAAAACATCACATGAAAGTCAGGATTTAATCGTTTATATATGCATAATTTTGACATCTTAATTATCGGTAGCGGTGCAGCTGGACTAAGCCTGGCTTTGCGCCTGCAATCTGACTACCGGATTGCCGTCATCTCCAAAGGCCCTTTAGATGAAGGTAGCACCGCATGGGCCCAAGGCGGTATCTCGGCAGTTATGGATGATGAAGATTCGATCGAACAACATAAGGCAGACACCATGGATGCCGGTGCGGGTCTTTGCGATGAAGCTGCGGTTTTACACACCGTCTCACATGGCAAAGAGATGATCACCTGGCTACAAGAGCTAGGTGTTGAATTTACTTATGAAACGGGCTTGAATGGAAAAAAATATTTACACCTCACTCGAGAGGGCGGACATACCCACCGTCGTGTGGTGCATTCTGCAGATGCTACAGGCTGGGCGATTGAAAATGCATTAATTAAAAACACTCTTGAAAAAGATAATATCGAACTGTTTGATCATCATATTGCGATTGATTTAATTACTACACACAAGCAGTTACAAAACAAAGTTAAAAATGAAACTAATCAGTGTGTAGGTGCATATGTGCTCGACACTATCGATAATAGAGTTAAAACTTTTAAAGCTAAACATGTAGTGCTGGCTACAGGTGGGGCCAGCAAAGTCTACTTATATACCAGCAACCCTGATAGCGCTTCTGGCGATGGCATTGCCATGGCATGGCGTGCCGGGTGTCGAGTAGCCAATATGGAATTCATGCAATTCCACCCAACATGCTTATATCATCCAACCGCAAAATCCTATTTGATCACAGAAGCAGTACGTGGCGAAGGTGGTAAATTACTACTACCTAATGGCACTGAATTTGCACACGAATTTGATCCGCGGGGCGTATTAGCACCACGCGATATTGTCGCGCGTGCAATTGACTACAAAATGAAACAGATGGGTGTCGATTGTGTTTATCTAGACATCAGTCATAAACCAAAAAAATTCATTCAAGATCACTTCCCTAACGTATACGCACGCTGCTTAAAACTAGGTTATGACATGTCAAAAGAGCCTGTGCCAGTAGTGCCTGCTGCACACTATACATGTGGTGGCGTGATGACAGACTTGAAGGGTCAAACCGATGTTGATAATTTATATGCTATCGGCGAAACAACCCATACAGGATTACATGGCGCAAATCGCATGGCCAGTAATTCACTTTTAGAATGTTTAGTGTTTGCCTCATCTACAAGTGAGTTAATTAATTCTAAGATCATTAAAGACATTCCAACTGTAGAAATACCACCTTGGGATGAAAGCCGAGTGACAGAACCCGATGAAGAAATTGTGGTAGCACATAACTGGGATGAATTACGAAGATTTATGTGGGACTACGTTGGCATTGTTCGCACCAACAAACGTTTGCAGCGCGCAAAAAATCGTGCAGATTTGCTTAGCTCAGAAATTGATGAATATTATAGTAATTTCCGAGTCAGCAGTGATTTAATCGAATTAAGAAACCTAACTTTAGTTGCAGATTTAATTATCCGCAGTGCACTAAGCAGAAAAGAAAGTCGCGGCCTACATTACACACTAGATTATCCTGAATCAGACCCAGAATTAGAAGATACAGATACTATTCTCGACCCTAAAACCGAGATTTCAAACGTCAAACCTATTTATGCAACTTCGTAAATTACAAACGCTATACTTGCGGCAATAAGTTCTGTCGATAATATTTAAGTTCATCGATGGAATCACGAATATCATCTAGAGCTAGATGTTTTGATTCTTTGTTATAACCTCTTGCTATTTTTGGATACCAACGGTTTGCGATCTCTTTTAAACTACTAACATCTAAATTTCGATAATGGAAAAACTCTTCAAGCTCAGGCATCAAACGCGCTAAAAAGCGACGATCCTGGCAGATGCTATTACCGCACATTGGAGAAGTATTTGCTGGAACATGCTTTTGTAGAAATTCAAGAGTATCTTTTTCAGCTTGCGCTTCAGTAAATTTACTTTTTCTTACACGTTCCATTAATCCTGACTTACTGTGCTGATTAGTATTCCACTCATCCATATCTGACATCATAGAAGCTTCCTGGTGAACCGCAATTACTGGCCCGACTGCTACCTCTTCTAGGTGCTTATTGGTAACAATAGTTGCAACTTCTATAATTCGATCCGACATGGGATCTAGGCCTGTCATTTCTAAATCGATCCAAATCAGGTTTTCAGCGTCCATAGACATTAGTATTTCCTTCCCAGTTTTGTATATCATACCCATATGAATGAAAAATTATTATATCCTTCTCGCGATCTATTGCGTGAATTTGCAAGCAAGATCTTAGTTATCTCTCTATTCATATGTGCGAACATTACCCTTCTGCAAACTGTGCATGCTCAAGATGGAGCAGCTCTACATCAAGAAAACTGCATCGCATGTCATGCTGCAATGACAGGAGGTGACGGATCAGTTTTATATACACGTGATGATCGTGGTGTGAAATCTTTGGATGCACTAAGTAAACAAGTTGATCGATGCCAATCAAGCCTCGGCCTGGCTTGGTCAAATGATCAGATCAGTAGCGTCCAGCAATATCTAAATAATTCGTATTATAAGTTTTAATAGCTAGCGATCTTTAAGTTATTATTAAAAAGTATTCTGCAAAAGTCGTAAGTCGTCATGGTGCACATCTTGTAGTAAAAGATGCTCACAACATTAGACATACTTGCATATCTTCTAAAAAGTTTAGCTATATTGTTTGCGGTGATCATGTTGAGTGCACTGAGATTGATCAAGACAGAGATCAAATTTTAATTATATTGCCACGCAAAAACGAATTAGTTAGGAAAACTGAATATGCAAAAAAACCCGTAGCTGCAAACATTGATACTATTGTTATTGTTTGTGCAGTAGAACCTGAGCCCTCATTAGATTTAATCGATCAGTACATTGTAGCAGCAGAACAATTACCCGCCGATGCAATAATTACATTAAATAAGATTGATCTAAGCAGTCATGAGTCAATTCTAAAATCATTACAATCTAAATATGGCGACCTGCCCTATCCTATAATTACTACAAGCAAACATACTTCGACTCATAATTTAGACACGTTAACAAATAAGTTAAAAAATAAAACCTGTATTTTCGTTGGACAATCCGGTGTAGGGAAATCCACTCTAATTAATGCACTCGTTCCAAATCTTGATATCGATACACAAAAGATATCAGACATCAGCCGCCAAGGCCGACATACCACAAGCTCAACAACACTATATGATTTACCCTTAGGTGGAGAGCTAATCGATTCACCAGGCGTAAGAGAATTCTCTATGCCAAAACTTGATGCAGATAGCATTAGTAAGGGCTTTGTTGAGATTGAAAGCCTTAGAAATGAATGTAAATTTCATAACTGCAAACACATACAAGAACCGAAGTGCGCAGTAATAAATGCTTTAGCAGAAAATAAAATCAATAAACAGCGTTATGAATCGTATTTAAAAATGATGGCCAATATTGAAGAAGATAATTATCAATAATGTTTACGACCATTAAAAGCTTGTGCAATCGTATTCTGATCTACAAACTCTAACTCACCACCTACAGGCACACCTTGTGCTAATCGAGTAGTTTTAATACCTTGCTTACGCGCCATTTCACTAAGCACATGCGCAGTAACTTCGCCTTCGACCGTCGAATTTGTCGCCAAAATCATTTCCTCAATCTTTTGCTCAGTGAGACGCTTTTCTAATATCTCTAAACCAAGCTCTTTAGGACCAATTCCATCCAATGGCGAGAGGCGGCCCATTAAAACAAAATACATACCTTTATAATCTGTACTTTTCTCAATAGTAAATACATCGGCAGGACTCTCTACTATACAAATTTGGTTGCTCAAGCGAGATTTATCATTACAAATTACACACATATCGTGTTCAGTAAACGTACGACAATTTGCACAATGCCCAATTTCTTTTACTGCCTTATTTAAATTATCTGCTAAATTTTTAGCGCCATCTCGATTACGCTGCAACAAATGAAATGCCATTCTTTGTGCAGATTTTGGACCCACACCAGGCAGGCATTTCAAAGAATCGATTAAGGTATCTAATAGCGAAGGAGGTTGTGAGCCATTACCTGAAAAACCAAAAGACATATTAATTAAATTGAAAATGCTCTAAAAAGGTAGTTTCATACCAGGAGGTAGATTCAATCCACTCGTCAAACCAGACATCTGATCTTTGGTTAGTTCTTCTACTTTGTTAGAAGCGTCATTCATTGCGGCGGCAATTAAGTCTTCGAGCATATCTTTATCATCATTAAGTAGACTATCATCAATTTGCACTCGGCGGACTGCATGCTTACCTGTCATGGTAACTTTAACAATGCCGCCACCAGCCTGGCCTTCCACTTCTAGATTCTTTAATTCTTCCTGCGCCTTTTGCATGTCTTCCTGCATCTTCTGCGCTTGCTTCATTAAATTACCAATTCCACCTTTCATAAATTCACCTATCTAAATCATATTTAATTGTTTATGGGCTTTACTGTGCCTTCGATTATTTCTGCACCAAATTGTGATTTCAAAGCTTTTACTGCTGCATCTGATTCTGCAGTTTTTTCTGCTTGCGATTGTATTTTTTCTCTAACGCGGTCCTTCTTTTTGGCTGGAGTTTCAAGCTGGTTATCAGATACATCAATATTTAGCTTAAGCTTAGTGTCGAAATACTCCTGCAAGGCTTTTTCTAATCTTTGCTGTGCACCTTTAGTAGCAATTCCTTCGTGCTGTTGTGCTAGATGCAATGTAATCGATTCACCTGTTATCGACTCAATACTGCAGTTAGATGCCAGCGAATAAGAAACTGCTTGCAAGCCAAGTTTCTCAACTAATTTTGACCACTCTTCATGATCTAAACTCAGATCATTCATCGATACATAATTTTTTGCTTGCGCTTTGTTAGATTTTGAGCTTGCTACTATTTTTTTTTCTGTTTTTTGAAACGTATCTGCTTTCTGCATCGCAGGACTAAGCTGAGCAGACTTTTTTGGATTAGGTTTACCTGCAGAGACAGTCGAAGTTGCGTTATTAATTAACTCACTGCTTCCCGTTGGTTTAAACGAAAGCATACGCAATAGTGTCATTTCTAGTGCGCTTTGTGGTGTGGTAGATAAATACAAATCTCGTTTACCAATCAGTGCAATTTGATAATACAACTGAACATCTTCAGGACTAAAGCTGCTAGATAATTCTTTTATAAGTTCAGTATCGAATTCTAATGTCTCTAGCATACTCGGTACGGCCTGAGATAAGGCTACTTGATGTAAAACCTCAATAATATCTTCAAATAAGCCATTAAAGTCCGCAGAGAGTTGTGCTAATTCTTGTGTTGCTTGCATGATAGCCGCTGCATCCATATTTGCTAGTGCCTGCATTAACTTATGTAAATATTCCCTAGGCACAGTGCCCAACATTTCATGTATAGCTACATCGGTTACATCGCCATCACTATAAGCTATCGCCTGGTCTAACAGACTTAAAGAATCACGCATACTGCCATCAGCTGAACGTGCAAGCGCATGCAATGCTGATTTTTCGTATGAAATCTCTTCTGCTTTCACGAGCTTCTCCAATTGCGAGGCAATAGCATCGTCAGATAAGCGTTTAAGATTAAATTGCAAACATCGCGACAACACCGTAATAGGTAATTTTTGCGGATCTGTAGTCGCCAATAAAAACTTTACATGCGGCGGTGGTTCTTCTAATGTTTTCAACAAGGCATTAAAACTATGCCCAGATAACATATGCACTTCGTCATTCAAATAGACTTTATATCTTCCACATGTTGGGCTGTATTGAACATTATCTAAAAGCTCTCTTGTATCTTCCACCTTGGTGCGTGACGCTGCATCCACTTCAATCAAATCGATAAATCTTCCAGCATCGATCTCTTCACATGCACTACACTTACCACATGGTGATGAGCTCATACCTTGCTCACAATTTAAGCATTTTGCGAAAATTCGAGCCAAAGTAGTCTTACCTACTCCACGTGTGCCAGTAAATAGATAAGCGTGATGAGTCCTCTCCTGATCCAGCGCATTTGCTAGAGCTGTTACAACATGACCTTGTCCCACAACCTCAGTAAAATTTTTGGGACGCCACTTACGCGCTAATGCTTGATAACTCATTTATTGAAGGTTTGAAATCGTAATTAAGATCGAAATTTATGGTGTGTAGCCTACACATTATATAAGGCGACCTGCGCCAGCAATCCCTTTGCACCCGAAGCAACTGTTACCGTTGCTCCCTTCCGGGCCTGGCGGGGTTCACAGCATTTCGTCACATGGGTACTGACACAGGCCGCAGCAAGACTATAGCTTACAGCTCGTCGTATTAAAACATGGCAGATATTGATTAAAGCTTAACCAGAATTTTAGATTTGGCTAGAATAAAACCCATACATATGAAGGAGGAATTATGTCTTTGATAGCTATACTCTCGCCAAGGAGATTGTTTACCAAAGCTAAAGCTAGAGTTGGTAAGGCTAACTGGGAATTTTGGATAGGAAACTTTTTTGTGGTGTTTTCTACCGTTTTAGGTGTTTATTTAGCGGCTCATGCAGCACTTGAGACAGCAATTCAATTTGAAGCTGTACGTGCCGATCGAGATAGCTACTATGTACGCACCTCACTTCATAATGAACTTGAACATAATATCGGCGTGTATGAGGAAATTATTAAAAACTATCGTGATGGTAAGAGTGGCTACAGTAAAAATAGTCAATGGCAAAATCACCCAGAATATTTTGTGTGGGAGTCTCTCAAATCATCACCAGCATTATTAACGACACCATCTGAAATTTTAGCCGGAGTAACCAACTTTTATAAGTACTCAGGACTGGTTATAGAAAAGTTAAGCAAAAGAGGCCCAACAAACGACACTATATATATAGCCAATAAATTTGATGAAAAAATTATCGAATTCAAAGAAAAAACGATGCTATTACTTGAATATAATCTTAATTCACTTAGAGAAGAGTTAATTGCACAAGAAATCGAGCTACAATAAACGTTTCCAAACCCACATGTTAAATCTTTATTAAGAAAACAGCATGTCTTACGTAAATATAAAAGTAACAAAAGAAGGTGTGACCTCTTAACAAAAGTCCGAGCTTATAAAAGGTGTAACAGAATTACTTCAAAATGTGTTAAACAAAAATCATACAACCACGGTAGTTGTAATTGATGAAGTAGACACAGATAATTGGGGAATTGCTGGTGAACAAGTTACCCAAAGGCGCATACATGACAAATAAAATAATTTAAATCAAGATTAAACTCATTACTCAATCGTAGTGTATAGAAGTGTTAATGATCACTAGTGTATAAGTGTTAATGATCACTGAAGTGCATATAAAAGAAAAAGGGAGGTGGAGTACGTGGACCTCCCTATAATATATCTAGCTCGATCAGTGCCAGTTAGTAGGAGAAAGGCCTTTATTTCAAGGCCTTATTATTATTGGTATGTATATTGAAGCATTAACCAGAATTTCTCAGTGTCGACGCAAATTAGCGGGTCACTACCAGCACCAGTACCACAGTCTTCACTGTAATTAGCGTATTTTATTGCACCAAGCAAACCATTCTTGCCAAAGAGATCAGGTTTACCCCAGAGCAGGTTCCATTCTTTCCCATAGTCCGAAATCCTGCCATTAGGTCCTGTGAACGTTTTATCCGCTTCATAGTCATGATAAACAATATTTATCTTATTCTTACCAATCACACTGCCAAAAAGGCCTAAAATTTCTAAATTAATACTGGTATCTACAATTCCGCCGACTGGGGTATTTGTGCCACCAGCAGGTGCGATAAATTTATCAGCCCAGCCTTGAAAAGCATGAAATGTAGCAAGTGGAGTTTGCAAAGCATTACCGCCATCACCTTGACCCTCTAAGACTTCTTGCCCTACTTTAATTTGAAAGGTTGGTTCGCCAATGGGCATGAGACCTAACCCATCGACTCGAGTACCCCCAAATCTGATACCCAGTTCAATGTTGTAATAATCATTGTCATCAAAATCCACAGTTGCTGTGTCATCTGCATCACTGCCTGGATCTTGATTAGCCCACTCAAATTCAGTCAATAGGTCCCAAGAGTCACCTATTGCATGCTTACCAATCCACCTTGCGCCAATAGTATCTGAATCAAAATTTGTAGGGCCGATAAAACCGGGTGCTGCTCCAGTTCCCTCTTCAAATGGAGTGCGCGGATTGTCATCAAAGTCTAGTAGATACGCGTATGCTGTCAGCTTCCCAATATCCTGGAACGTATAGGAAGCATTTATAAGGTGTGTGTCATCCATTTTCCACTCGTTAAATATCGATTTCTCACCAAATGTTCGTTTGACTTTATTTAAATAGGAATAAGACACGCTAAGATTTTTGATTGAAGTGTTGTCGATTCGAAATGCATCATAGCTTTGGAAATTATTGCGCCATAGAATATTACCTACCCACCGATGGTTATCATAAATAATTTCTTGTCGCCCTAATTTAGCTGATGTATTCCCGCTGCAAGGATCTGGAGAATTCGGACAACCCCCAGCATGGCTGCGCCACCCAATATATAACTGGTTTACTTCTTCAAACTCATTATCCGGTATAACGGCGTGGCCTGCAGCTATTCGATTTCCTGCAATAGGATTTGGACCAGGCGCGAGCGGAGGAATTCTAAAGTCGTCATCGAGATTCAGTGCATTATCATCCCCTAGTGGTCTTCCAGCTTCGACTTCACCACGAAAATAAAAACCATGCCAGCGACCGGTGGTCCATCCTGCTGCAACACGCGCTGTTAGCTGTTCCGCACGATCTGCACTAGCAATTGGTGACCCTGCAGAGATGTCATCATCCACTTCTTCGTGACGAAGTCTTAACCTCATATGAGCCTGACCATCTAGTATCGCACTACCCAAAGATTCTGCTTTAGGCAAGTATTTATCTTGATGGCTGTTTGGAATATCAGCTAGCCCTACTGCATTTGCTGCTTGTGCAATCAAAAAGATAGAGACAGCCATTAGCGCTGTTAACGGTTTGAAATAGAC
>JABDMD010000192.1 GCA_013001685.1 Gammaproteobacteria bacterium
ATACCAAGCATATTGGCTGCATGATGCAGTTGGTCAGGATCAGGTTTTCTGCGTGATAAAGAGTCACCACTCACCATACACACTGCATTAAAAGCGATACCTAGTTCTTGTACTAAGGGTTCGGCCAGATTTCCGGGTTTATTGGTAACAATGCCCCAAGGAATGTCTGTGTTATTTAGTGACTCTAGTAATTCGTTAACACCAGGGAATAATTGAGTTTTGTTGCATAAATTTTCTGCATAGATTTGTAAAAATTCATCACGAAGTTGATTACTATGTTTTTCTTCTAAAATTTCTTCAAAGCCAAGTTGAATCATGGCAATACTACCGCGTGAAGTATTTTTACGTACTAGTTCATAGTCTAGTGTTTGTTTGCCATGCTTTATGAATAATTTATTCAGTGCATCTGTCATGTCTGGCGATGTGTCGGCTAGGGTGCCATCTAAATCAAATAGCACTGCCTGAACTCGGGTATTATTGGGCATGAATTAGGAAAACTTTGCTACTATTTTTATTAAATATTTTGTGAATGGACAATGTAGTTAACGCTAGTGTCTGAAGATAACTTATAGGTTTTATGTAAAGGGTTGTATGTCATGCCTATAATTTTATTTGTATGTAGCGACGCTTGGCGAGCCCAACGATCAAGTTCTGATGGACGAATTAATTTCTCATAATGATGGGTGCCCTTAGGTAAAAGATTTAGTACATATTCGGCACCTACGATGGCGAATAAAAACGATTTTGGATTTCGATTAATGGTGGAGAAAAATACGTGCCCATTAGGTTTTGCCAACGTTGCACATGCCATTACGATCGCTGCTGGATCAGGTACATGTTCTAGCATTTCCATGCACGTTACAATGTCATATGAGTTAGGTTCTTGCTGTGCGATCTCTTCGGCAGATACGGCTTGATATTCAACGTCTAGGTCTTCTTCCTTGGCATGGATTTTCGCAACCGCTAACGGTGCTTCACCAAGATCAATGCCTTTTACATTCGCACCACGTTTAGCCATAGATTCTGAGAGGATGCCGCCGCCGCAACCGATATCGAGAACTTTTTTGCCTGCCAGACTCGCGTGTTTATCAATGAAGTCTAGGCGCAGTGGGTTAATGTCATGTAGCGGTTTGAATTCGCTTTCGGTATCCCACCATCGGTAGGCCAATGCTTCAAATTTAGCAATCTCTTGCTGGTCAACATTACTATTTGGTTGTTCTGGAGACTTAGGCATGGTTAACTAATTTTTGATTTTTTGATTCCATTCTTTAGTTTTAGCTAAAATTTCATTTTCATCTAATGTTAATAGTTTTCTATTACTCAGCAGTTGTTTTCCTGCTACCCAGACATCGGACACTTGGTTACGTTGTGTTGCATACACTACATGACCAACAGGATCATACATCGGTTGTGCTTCAAGTGTATTCACATCAATTATGGTTAGATCAGCAGATTTTCCTATTTCTAAAGAGCCGGTATCCTGGTCTACGCCTAAAGCAATAGCAGCATTAATAGTTGCGCAGCGAAGTGCGTCGTAAGCGGGTAAGGCTGCCGCGTTATTTGCTACACCCTTTGCTAATAAAGCAGCGCTATGTATTTCACTCAGCATATCTTGATCATCATTGCTTGCACAGCTGTCTGTACCTAAAGCCACGTTGATATTTTTTTCTCTAAGGTTTTGTACTGGGCAGAATCCACTTGCTAACTTTAAATTTGATTGCGGGCAATGAATAACATTGGTATTAGTTTCTGCGAGCAGATTGATTTCCTGATCTTCAAGATGTGTCATATGTACTGCAAGTAATCCGCTATTAACTAAGCCAATATTATGTAAGCGTTGTAGAGGGCGTGCTTTAAATTGCTCGATACTTTGAGCAATTTCGTCTTGTGTTTCATGAAGGTGCATATGAACCGGAAGCTCAAGCTCATTGGCGAGCATGGCAACCCGTTCTAATGGTGCATTAGAAACCGTGTAAGGAGCATGTGGAGCAAATGTGCATTTGACTAGTGGGTGTGCTTTGAATTGATCGTGTAGAGCCAGCCCTTTAGAAAAATACTCATCGGCATCTTTTGCATATTGAGTAGGAAAATCTAGCAGAATCATACCGATATGTGCGCGTATACCTGACTTTGTAGCCACTTGTGCTGTCGTTTCTGCAAAAAAGTACATGTCATTAAAACAGGTCACACCACCGCGCAACATTTCTGCAATGGCGAGTTGAGAGCCATGTTGCACAAAATCTTCATTCACCCATTTTCGTTCTGCAGGCCAGATATGGTTTTCTAGCCATTCCATGAGGTGCAAATCATTGGCTAGGCCACGAAACAATGTCATTGCAGCATGAGTATGTGCGTTGATGAGCCCAGGAATGATAATGTGGTGGTCGTAGTCAAAAGTAGACTCACTTGAATACTTTTTAGTAGCCTCTGAAATAGGCAATATGTCTAAGATACGTCCATTTTGAATTGCGATGCTGCAATTTGCTAATAAGCGTGAATTTTTATCACTCGAGTTTTCTGCACTAGCATTTACAGGAATAATCGATTTCCCGTGAATGAGTGTTTGCACCTGTTCCATTTTGTGGCCTAAGTATTAAAGCTTTAATTCGGACTTTAACAGATTGTTCATAGCCGCAATATATTAAGCAATCATTACGAATTAGATATAAGTATTCACTTTTAAGCCAGATCTGCCTAGTCTTGCAGCTTCATGGAATTAAGATAACTTAATTGGATAAAAATATGAGTTCACTGGCAGACCAAGCCATTGTATGGCAAGACAATCATTTAGTGCTGCTCGATCAGCGTGAATTGCCGAGTGATGTTTGTTTTATTGATTGTCATGAAGTTGCAGATGTTATTCATGCTATCAGAGATATGGTGGTGCGTGGCGCACCTGCAATCGGAGTCACCGCTGCATTTGGAGTGGTGTTAGCGGCAAGAGTGCGATACCAGCAATCACCAGGCAGCTGGCGACAAGACATTGAGCAAGATTTACAAGATATGCTGCTAGCCAGGCCTACCGCAGTGAATTTGCGATGGGCTATTGAAAAGATGCGTAATGAAATTTCAAATTTGCCTGATGGTGATCCAGAGCCGAGTCTATTGAGTAAAGCACAAACAATTCATCAAGAAGATATTCTAGCGAATAAAACCTTGGGTGATTTCGGTGCAACATTATTAACAAACGAGTCTACAGTATTAACACATTGTAATGCCGGAGCTTTGGCAACCGGTGGTTATGGTACTGCTTTGGGAGTCATTCGTAGTGCTTACGCACAAGAAAAAATTACAGCTATCTATGCAGATGAAACGCGGCCATGGTTTCAAGGGACTAGACTGACAGCCTGGGAGTTGTTACAAGACAATATTCCAGTTACTCTAATCTGTGATAGTGCTGCGGCTAGTTTGATGCGGCAAAAAAAATTAGCCTGGGTGATTGTTGGTGCAGATCGTGTTGCAAGTAATGGTGATGTGGCCAATAAAATTGGTACTTATTCACTAGCTGTAATGGCGCGACAGCATAATGTTAAATTCATGGTAGCGGCTCCGACCAGCACCATCGATATGCAAATTAAAAGTGGCGATGATATCGAGATCGAAGAGCGTGCAGATTATGAAATTACCAGCCTGCGTGATCAGCCAATTGGCCCAGACGATGCTGGTGTTTGGAACCCGGTTTTCGATATTACACCTGCAGAATTTGTAACCGCATTAGTGACTGAAAAAGGGGTTATCAAGGCGCCTAATTCAAGTAAAATTGAGGCCATAATGAAATACTAGTGATTTAGCAGTTTCTAGCATTGGCAGCTATAAATATTAGGCTTGTAAATTTATTAAATTGATTTTTAAGGCAGTCAGTTCAATTTTAAATGCTTTTTCTTGCAACCCACTCTCCTATACTTGTGTTATAATTCTGCGCATTAGAACGAATATAATATACCCTCTACAAAGCAATTAAATGGCTGCAATCGCCAAAGAAATATTCTCGGTAAATCTCGAAGATGAGATGCGTGAATCGTATCTTGCTTACGCTATGAGCGTAATCGTTGGGCGTGCCTTGCCCGATGTGCGAGATGGACTAAAACCTGTACACCGTCGTGCTCTATATGCCATGAGTGTATTGGGTAATGATTGGAACAAACCATATAAAAAATCTGCTCGTGTAGTCGGTGATGTAATTGGTAAATATCATCCACATGGCGATACCGCGGTATATGACACGATTGTTCGTATGGCGCAGCCATTTTCAATGCGCTACATGTTGGTTGATGGCCAAGGTAACTTCGGTTCAGTGGATGGTGATGCACCAGCGGCGATGCGTTATACCGAAATACGCATGGCAAAAATCGCGCATGAAATAGTAGCAGATCTTGAAAAAGAAACGGTTGATTTTGTACCAAACTACAATGACGAAGAAACTGAGCCTTCAGTTTTTCCTACACGCATACCTAATTTATTAGCCAATGGTTCTTCAGGTATTGCGGTGGGTATGGCAACTAACATTCCGCCGCATAATTTAACTGAAGTCATTAATGCCACGATTGCACTAATTGAAAACCCAGAAGCAGACTATAAAGAGTTAATGGAACATATCCCGGGTCCTGATTTTCCTACGGCGGCATTGATAAATGGCCGTGCTGGAATTGTAGAGGCATATCGTACTGGACGTGGGCGTGTGCATATGCGTGCACGTACACATATCGAGCAAGATGAAAAGAGTGGCCGTGAACGAATTGTAGTTACTGAACTTCCTTATCAAGTTAATAAGGCTAACTTGATAATTAAGATTGCAGATTTAGTAAAAGAAAAACGTCTTGAAGGTATTGCTGGTGATGGCTTGCGCGATGAGTCTGATAAAGACGGTATGCGCATTGTTGTTGAGCTTCGTCGTGGCGAAGTTAGCGAAGTTATCCTTAATAATCTTTATAAGCACACAGCAATGCAAAGTGTGTTTGGCATCAATATGGTGGCCTTGGTTGATGGTCAGCCGCGTTTATTGAACCTTAAGCAAATACTGCAAGCTTTTATTAGGCATCGTCGCGATGTGGTTACACGTCGCACCATTTTTGAGTTACGCAAAGCACGTGAGCGTGCCCACATATTGGAAGGCCAAGCAGTTGCCTTGACCAATATTGATGAAATTATCGCGCTGATTAAAAAATCTGAAAGTCCTGCTGTAGCAAAAGAAAAGCTAATTTCAAAATCTTGGAAGCCGGGTGTGGTGATCAAGATGTTAGATCGTGCTGGTGCGGATTCATCACGGCCTGATGATCTTGATGCTAAATATGGCATGCATAAAGGTGAATATCATCTTTCGCCAACACAGGCTCAAGCAATTTTGGATTTGCGTTTGCATCGTCTTACTGGTTTAGAACAAGATAAAATCGTTAATGACTACAGTGACCTTCTAGAAAAGATTATTAATCTTTTGGAAATTCTGCAGGATCCAGAACGCTTGCTGAAAGTTATTCGTGCAGAACTGGAAGAAATTCGCAATCAATTTGGTGATGAGCGTCGTACAGAGATTACGGATGCGCAAGCAGATCTGACCATGGAAGATCTGATACCAGAAGAAACGGTAGTGGTTACCTTGTCGCATGCTGGCTATGCAAAGTCACAACCGCTAGATACCTACAGAGCGCAGCGTAGAGGTGGTCGTGGTAAGGCTGCTACCTCAGTTAAAGCTGAGGATTTTGTAGAGCAATTATTTGTTGCTAATACACATGATACGATTTTATGTTTTTCCAGTCACGGCAAAGTCTATTGGTTAAAAGTATATGCGCTACCGCAAGCGGGACGTACTGCACGAGGAAAACCAATCGTAAATCTTCTGCCGCTACAAGAAGATGAGCGTATTAATGTCGTATTGCCGGTAAAAGAATACAGTGAAGATGCATATGTGGTGATGGTTGCCAGTAGTGGCACGGTTAAGAAAACCAAATTAACTGAATTTTCACGGCCGCGTGCTAGTGGTATTTTAGCTGTAGATCTGCGTGAAAATGATCGACTTATTGGCGTTGAGATTACAGAGAGTAATACAGATATATTGTTAGTCGGTGACACTGGTAAGGCAATTCGCTTCAAAGAAGACGATGTGCGTGCTATGGGAAGAAATGCCACCGGTGTGCGCGGCATAAAATTAGCAGAAGGTCAGCAAGTTGTTTCTTTGATCACCATTAAAGAAAATATGAGTTCAACTGATGTATTGGTCGCCACTGAAAACGGTTACGGTAAGCGTACAGTTATGGAAGAATACCCAGTGCAAAAACGTGGTGGGCAAGGCGTAATTGCAATTCAAACATCGGGGCGTAATGGAAAAGTTGTTGGTGCAGTTGCAGTATCCGATGATGATGAAATTATGTTAATTACCGATAGTGGGACTTTGGTTAGAACACCTGTTAAAGATGTTTCGCAAATGGGCCGAAATACACAAGGCGTGCGATTGATTCGTCTTTCCGAAGAAGAACGGTTGGTTGAAGTTGAGAGAATTGAAAACTTATCTCAGAATGGTGTCCAAACTGAAGAGTCATCCGAAGAAGATGTGTAGTTTAATATTTGGTTAGAATTTTTTCTAAGCAGATACCCTTTCTGTGTAATCTTTTTAAAAATATTCTATTAATCATTAGCTTTCAGTTTTTCTATGCAAGAAACCTTTTATTTTGGTGCGGGCCCTGCAACGTTGCCAAAGGCTGTTTTAAATATAATTAAAAATGACCTTGTAGATTATTGTGGTTCAGGCCTATCTGTGCTTGAACTGTCGCATCGCAGTGATGAATTTATTGGAATTGTCGATCAAGCAGAAAATTTATTGTACGAATTGATGGGGCTATCTGATGACTACGCAGTTTTATTTTTACATGGAGGTGCTACAACTCAGTATTCAATGTTACCGTTGAATTTTTTGCATCAAGGTAAAACTGCTGACTATATTTGTACTGGATATTGGTCGAATAAAGCCTGCCAAGAAGCAAAAATATTTGCTGACATAAATACTATAGAAGCACTGATTGAATCAGAGGTGGTTGCTATTAAACCGATAGATCAATGGGAATTGCAAAGACAAGCCAGCTATATACATTATTGCGATAATGAAACGATCAGTGGAGTGTTTAATGATCTTGCTGGAAATGAAAGCTCTACAATAAGAGAGGCAACACTATTTTGCGATATGACGTCATCAATTTTAACACGTCCAATTCAAGTAAAAGACTATGGATTAATTTATGCTAGTGCGCAAAAAAACTTAGGTGTAGCTGGTTTATGTGTAATGGTTATTAAGAAAGAATTACTGAATAATGTTTGTAAAAATATACCTATAGTTTTTGATTATAAAAAATGTTTTGAAAGTAGTTCGCTAGTGAATACACCGCCGACATTTGCTATTTATGTATTAAGCTTGATACTGAAATGGCTTAAAGATGAAGGCGGAGTGGTAGAAAGTTATAAACGTAGACAACAGCAAGCTAAATCTTTGTATGATGTAATTGATAATAGTGGGATATACGAAAATAAAGTTGCAGTACAAGCTCGTTCTAAAGTGAATATTTCATTTGAGATAAAAGATAGAGCTTTGCAAGCTAAGTTTTTACAACATGCAGAAAATCATAAGTTGTTAGGTTTGCGCGGACATAGTTCAGCGGGGGGGGTGCGTGTTAGTTTATATAACGCAATGCCGAAGCAAGGTGTTATAAATTTACTTGAGTTCATGCGTGACTTTGAATCAAGCCGCATGTGACTATTTAGTGCTTATTAAGTTTTTAGTCGACGGTCGAAATAAATCATCGTTCCATCTTCACACGTAACCGGAAAGCTGCGAGCAGTACTTTTGCGACGCTCTTGACGGTTAGCTTGATTATGATTTGCTTCTAATCTTGGTGTGGCAATAAAAGCGCAAATCGATAGTATTGTGATGCCTGAAACGAGTATGATCAGGCCGATAGTCAGTAGAATATTTACTAGTTGCATGGAATACCTTCTCCCGCATTTCGTATTACGTGTGTAATATTAATCTAATAATAGTGTCATGAAATCAGTTAGTTATGTTTAAAACTGTATAAATTTCAGGGGAATGATACATAACCTACTGTTATTGGGCAAGGATCTATTCTTGACAGGTTCGATTAAATGCAGAATTCAAATATTGTAAAAGTCTCGATACCATTTTACAAAGTTCTTGATACCAGCTTCTACCGTAGTATTTGGTTTGTAACCAACATCTTGCACTAAAGCCTCGACATCAGCGTAGGTGTCAGGAACATCACCTGCCTGTAAAGGTAATAAGTTGCGCTCGGCTTTCTTGCCAAGACAATTTTCCAGTACTTCGATGTAGTGACTGAGCTCTACCGGAGCATTGTTGCCAATATTATAGAGTCGATAGGGTGCAAAACTGCTTGCGCTATCCGGGGCGTTGCTATCCCAGGATTCATTTTTTTCTGGCAAATGGTCTAGCGTGCGAATGACCCCCTCCACAATATCATCTATATAAGTAAAGTCACGTCGGTGCTTGCCATAATTGAATACGTCAATTGGTTTGCCAGCTAAAATGTTTTTAGTAAACAGGAATAGCGCCATGTCAGGACGGCCCCATGGCCCATACACTGTAAAGAATCTTAGACCAGTTATGTGC